>CAISVC010000752.1 GCA_903888815.1 uncultured Fibrobacterota bacterium | reverse complement strand
CTGCGACGATGATGAGCTTCGTTATGGCAAACGTCGTGAAGGTATGTTCGGCGGTGCGTTTTCTTTCCTTGAAAAAACCGCCTGGACACTTTCGGCTCTCGGCACCGGTTTAACCCTGTGGCTCTCGGGCTACCATAGTGAGCTTGGCGGCAACCAGGACCCCAAAACATTCATTATAATGCGGCTTTTCCTTGCCGGCGCACCGGCAATTACCGCGGTATTTGCCATTGTGGCCTTAAAGTATTATCCAATAACCGCCGAACGCGCAGCAGAGACCCGTCGCAAACTTGAAGAAAGAAGAGGATCTATCCACGCCGAAAATTAATCGTATTTAAAAGAGGGTTGTATTATGCAAAGGTTTTTCTATATCGTATTGAGCGTTGTCCTCGCAACAGGTTCTTTTGTTTTTGCCGAGGGCGAGAAATTCGAACCTGTCTCCAAAGAGCAGCTCGATAAGTTCTATTCAACACCCGAACGCAGCGTTACGATAAAAATTCACGAGGGCCAGAAACTGCATTCCGTCGCAGACGGCTTTCTCGGGATGAACCTGAGTTATTTCAATACCACCGACGAAATATGGGGGAAATACAACATCCTCGAAAAACTGAAGACCGCTGGCGTTGGCTCGCTGCGGTATCCGGGCGGCGCGGAGACGTCGTTTTTCCACTGGGAGCACCCCGGCGTCAACGGCTATGAAGACCTCTGGGACCCTAACGATAAACACGGCACCAGCCCCGGACGGGGAAGATTCCAGGTTACCTGGGTGCCGCCCGGCAAGTGGAGCACAAATAAAAACTTTATGGACTTTGACGAATTTATGCGGGTTTGCAAAGCCCTCAAAGCAGAACCCATTGTTGGGATTAATCTCTCTTCCGGCATCAAACATAATCGGCGTAAAGAAGGTATCGATGAAGCGCTGCGTTGGCTGCGATACTGCAAGAAAAAGGGCTATAAAGTAACCTACTGGTTTCTTGACAATGAACCTTGGAACCGTGAAGCGGCTTACACGTTCAAAGATATGGAATACGCCGAAGAAATATGCGCTTATGGCGCTGCCCTTAAAGCCGAATTTCCGAATATCAAGCTAATCGCCAATCCTACAAGCTCGACGAGCTACAATTATTGGGACTGGCTGGAGAAATTTATCACTAAAACGCGAGACGTAGTGGATTTTATCGACGTGCACTGGTACTGGGCGTGGGGCAAGGCATCTTTCGATTACTGGCTTAAAAACACGCCCCTGCAAACTGGGGATAAATGGAAAAAGGATGAGTGGGACCGCCCATACGGAGAAGATATTCGTTTGATAAGGGAATCGTGCAAGAAAGCCGGTGCCCCGAATATGGGCCTTGTAGTGCTCGAATGGAACGTTGCGCCCAGCGACTGGAGCCAGACCTTCAATCAGTCGCTGATAGCCGTAATCCAGGCGGAACAGCTTATGGAATTTCTCAAGGATGACGTGCGACTGACCTGTCTTTGGCCGCTATTGTGGCAATCCTCCCGTGATGTCTGGTCCGAGCAGGACTTCTTCCCCAGCATTATTACCCAGGAGCCGCCTTTCGAGCCGACGCTCACTTCGGATATGTTCAGGATGTTTTCTGCCATTAAGGGTAAAAGCG
>CAISVC010000751.1 GCA_903888815.1 uncultured Fibrobacterota bacterium | reverse complement strand
CTCCGGGCGACCCGTGAAACCGTAACCTCATCGATTTTTCCGTTAAAAGCCTGGTTTCCGTCGCCGCTTCCGATAAGAAAAGAGGCGTTTGCCGAATTGTACACCGCCGTCTTGTTTGCCGAAGCTGTCATCCCGCCGTTCACATAGAGCCTCATGACCGATCCGTCCATGGTGCCGGCCAGAAAATACCAGCTGTTATCATTGGCAGCGGTACCGGAGCGCACGATGGTTTCGGTACCACCCGTGCCGTCTGATGAAACATTTAACGTGAAATCTCCATTGTACATCAATTCATATTCGCGGTAATTTCCGGCCTGCCAGGCGAACTTGGTCGCGATCCCTTCCCATGCGTTCGCTCCCGGCGCCCGGTGATTCACCCATGCGGAAACAGTGAACGTTCTGATTGCCGACATATTGAACGGGGCTCCGGTACCGGCATTATAGTAGTCGCCGTCACCGTCAAAAGATTGCGTATTGCCGATAATGCCGGTGGTCAGGGCCGGCACGTTTCCGTTGGGAGCTGCGGCAAGCGCGTTGGCGGTCGCATCGCGTGCGTTGCCGGCTGCATCTTCAAGATGGTACACCGCCGCGAACCCGTTCTGCGTGTCAAAGACCCGCCTTCCGTTTGAACTGTCGGCGGCACTCGCCCTGCCCCAGTACATTTGTATATACTGGCTGGCGTTATTGCCGAGAACAGTGTCGATTTTCACCCAGATCGAAGCCTTTGCGCCAACACTGTCCCAGTTGTTTATCTGATAGGCAAGCGGTGAGCCGCCTGATTTTGAAAAACGGATATCTTCGCCGTTTCTTTTCGCCTGACTGAAATCAAAGGAGCTTTTTGACAACCGTATCACATACGGGAAATTGATGACGTTCCCGGGAATGGTATGCCCTGAGGAGGAAGTGTTGATCGTGATATTCTTCGAATAGAGCCACAGCGCATAATTTTCCTGCGAGTAGCCGGAAAACGACAGCACGGTAATGCCGGTAACGACAAGCCGGACGAAAAGGTTACGCCATTGAGCAATCATATGCCCCTACCTTTCTCTGAAGCTAGAACCCGTAGAATATTTTGCACATCCAGAACCAGTGTTCGGGATTGGTCAGGACGGCGCACTTGTACGCCGGCTGAAGATCGTTGCAAACCGGCCGCAAATGGTCACGCGCTATCTGTGCTCGTAACGAAAAAACGCCCAGAAAATCCTTCTTGATGTACAGCGACCATTTATGATCGTCAATGCCATAGTTCTTGGTAATAATGCCGGGCGACGGGAGCGGCACCATATTGTCAAATGCCCTGGTATAATCATCGGGATATTTGCACCCGTACCATTCCCACTCAAACGAAATCAGATCGAACCGCGAATGCCAGCCCAGATACCGGTCGCCCAGCCACGAGCCGGCTGCCCAGAGGAGACCGGCGGCGCCGAAGGTTGCTCCTTTGACGAACTTCTGCTTTTTGATCGGTTCAAGGCCGTACCCGAGAACCAGGGGCGCTAAAAAGTTCGTTATCTGGTAGGTCGGCAGATTAATGCCGAGCATCACGGGAATACGCTGCGACAAGGTATCATAGTTTGTCACCTGATCCGCGCTTTTCGGATAATTCTTGAGCCCCAGTATTGCCGCCTCGCCGTACAGCTTCAGGTCATCTTTCCATAAAAGCGATTTAGGATCATTATCCGCCCGTAAAGACTTGAGCGGATCAAGGCTGAACCGGCCCATGAACTTGGTGCCGGCAAAGGTGTAATATCCCGTGTCAGCGGAAATAACGTACCCGGCCGTATCGGTTACCACGTTGGTGAGATAGGCGCTACCGCTGTATTTTGGCTGAGTAGCCTTTTTGTCCACGGACAGAAAATGCGCCAGACTCACGCCACCCTGTAATTCGAACAGACCGTTCCCGAGCGTTACTTTGGGAAGACAGGTCAGCGTGAAATCCTTGGTCGGGTACTGCTGCGATTCACTGGTCAATAAAAATTGGCCTTCAAGATCAAGGCCATTATAGGGCGTCCAGCGGCCGGTTACATGCACGCCGAGCTGCCGCGTCATGGGGAAATCAAAGTTATTTATAATGTAGGCAGGATACGTGCCGCTCCTGAACAGGTATTCTCCCAGGTTTCTCGCGTCAGGATTGTATTTATACGGAAAGTAGCCGAACGCTAATGTCAGGTACGGCCTCTTCAGATCTCCCCAGTCATAGGTCCCCTGGACTTCGTGGAAATAGAAAAAGGTTGAAACCACCTTGGTTGAAGCATTGTTATCTATGACCGGCACGGAAAAGTTCGCCATGCTTTCAAAGCTTAAAAGACAGTGGCCCCGCTCGTGTACAATGCCGTCGATCGTGGTCTGCAGGATCGCCTGCTGCATCCAGACGTTGTATAAGTCTTTTTGTTGTGCATCGGCACACCCTCGTACGATCTGCCCGAACTGATAGGCACCCCAGCCCGTTAATCGTACATTTTGGCCGATACTTTCTCCAAAAACGATAACAGCGAACGCACAACACAGAAGCGCCGCTCCCGTGGCCTTTCCCTGTTTTATCGCCATTATAAAAATCTCCTTTCCGCTGATAGTGAACGCCTCCCCCCTGTTTCAGGGGGGAGGCAAAAACATTGACACGTGGAATGGTATTACCTGAGAAGCGTGATCGTGGTCATGCCGAGGAGCGTTCCGTCGATCGACAGCATGCACAGATACGCTCCTGCGTTGAGCGTTTTTCCGCTCTCCGCGTCAACCGTTACCGTGTAGTAACGGGAGGCGCAGGTCCTGTCCACCAGCGTCCTCACGGCCTCGCCCTTAACATTGTAAAGCGCGACCCTGACATGGTGGAGCGCCTGGTCTCCCTGCAGCGACGGCACCGCAAACCGTACCTGGAGCTGCCCGCCCGCCATGCTTTTCACGGTCAGCCGGTCACGGAACTGCCGCTGATCCATGACGTTCTGGACCCCGGTGAGTATCCCGTATTCGACGATCTGGGTGGTCGCCGTTGACGCTGCCGGCACCCAGACTTCAGCCACCGGCCCCGGCGCGTTCGGCCCCGGCGTCTGACCTTCGCCCTGCAGCGGTATCGGGAAATTCGCCGACGTGATCGTGCCGGGGAACGCGGTCGGATTGAGCAGCCGGGCCTCAGGCTGCGCGCCTTTGGTCCAGGAAGCGCCGAGCGCAACCGGGGTTCCGTTCACCCGCACCTGCTCGGTCGTATGGGCCGCATCGGTATGAAGCCGGACGATCCACCCTCTGCTTGCAAGCCTTCCGGTGAAATTGTTGCCCTGCGCCGGATTCATGGTTACCCGCATGTCGGTCGCGTTGAGCCGCGCCGCAATGATATCGGTCTTCGTGTATTCATTGAGCGTATCATAATTATAGGTCGAATCATCGTCTTCATACAGCGTTCTGGTCACGTCCGGGCTGCCGGCGGCAGGCGGAAAGGCCTCCAGCGTGATCGGGTTCCACGGCTTCTCGGAAGTGTACTGCATGTCGGGACACAGGGTAATGACCGATCCCCTGCGGATGAACATCGGTTCATGCCAGATCATGGAAGAAACGTTCGGCGTCTGCGGCCCGGTAAGCATCTGGCCGGTCCAGGCGTCGAACCAGTCGCCCGGAGGTATCCACGGCGAGACCTGCACGCCGGCCGTCATGGTCGAGCCTGCGATAGTCGCCGGTTTTATAAGGATATCGTCGCCGAAGAGATATTGCGCGTTGTTCTTTGCCGCAGCATAGGCGGTAGCCGGCCAGAACAGGTCGCACCGCTGCAGGAGCGGGCTTCCGTCCTCATAGCATTTGCGCAGCGCCGAGTACATCATGGGCATGAGGCGGTACCGCAGCGCCAAGTAGCGGGTGACGATCACCCTCGTGTCGGTGGTGAACTCCCACGGATACCGCTTGGCGACGCCTTCGCCGCAATTGGTGACATGGACGCGCGGCTGCGGAGAAAAGCAGCCGAACTGCATCCACCGTGTGTAAAGATCATCGCCCGGATTGCAGGTGACATGACCGGCGATATCGTGCTGCACGTGCGGCAGCAGGCGGGTGCCGTCCGCGACCGACGCCGCAACGCTCTTGATGAGCAGTGCGAACGTTCCCTGCAGATCGCCCGTCCACCAGCCCGGATTCCGGTGCGCGCCCGGATGCGGCTGGTTGATGGGATCGCTGGCGCTGCTGCTGGGATCGTTGGAGCGCATGGCGAAAAGCGCGGGACGGAGTTTTTTCCCGAACTTCTGCTCGAGAAACCGCTTCTGGATGTCCCAGAACATCTTGCTGCCCCACATTTCCTGGTCGATGCCGGCAACCGGCGACGTGATAATGCCGCTCCAGTTCCGGTCAAACCACCAGTAATCAAGACCGTCGTTCATCTTGCTCGTCAGGCCGTCCCACCGCGTCTGATAGTCGGTTCCCGAACCCTGCGGATGGTCGTTGAAGGTCACCTTGAAATGGCGGGTGTGCATGTCCGTGAAGAATTGCACCGGATTCGGGAAATAGGTCGGGTTGTAGGCATACGCGCCGGTGCGCCAGTCCGTATCGATCACATAAATATCAATCGGTATCTGATAGGTGATGCGGTACAGGTCGGCATGCTGGATCGCATAGGCCTGCGTTATCGCCTGATACCGCGAGTTGACGAACCCGAGGAAGTACAGGGGCACGATGGGAACCGGGCCCGTGAGCCGCAGAAAATCCCTGCGCACGGCAACGAAGTCGTTGAAAAAATTCCGCCGAAGATTGACTAACACATAGACATCGGGCGTCGCCGTGTACCGGT
>CAISVC010000750.1 GCA_903888815.1 uncultured Fibrobacterota bacterium | reverse complement strand
GTAATATTTTTATTCAAATCTTTTTCAAGCCTGCCTGCCTGCAGATATTCGTTTCCGAGACTATTGTGTGCCCGGGCGCTCGCAGTATTTCTGGAAATGTCATGGGAAAAAAGCGTGAAATTGTTTCTCCAGTCGGTATTGCGGTCGACGGTGATGAGCGCGTACAGCGGGATGACGGCAACCATAATGGCTGACAGCAGCGGCTTCCGGTACCGCAGCCCTGTGTTTGAAACCGTCATGACCGCCGCAATGCAGAATCCGAGCAGCGGGGCGAAGAGAAGCCGTTCTCCCAGGGTTACGCCGATTTTTATAAACAGGTTTGCAGAAAGTGAAAATGACAGAAGAAAAAAGAGGATCCCGAAGGCCGTACGGGATTTTTTCAAAGTTCCGATGATTCCGTACAGGAGCAGTCCTGCACAGGCAATCAGTGAGGCGATCGCCCCGGGATCGGCCCATGTGGTAATCGGAATCTGGTTATAGGAAGAGTCCCAGCACAGCGGGTAGGGGATGAAAATGAGCCGCAGGTATTTGCCGAGGATCAGAAAGGCGGTGGCGAGCCGATCCGCAGGGTTGTCGGCAGCCATCAGGGTGTTATTGATACAGCTTAACGGCTGGCTGAAAGTAAAGTAATCGAGGATCGTGCTGCGGAACGCGACATAGAGCAGCGCGACGGAGCAGAACGGCAGGGTGAGCAGGACAATTTTTTTCACGGAGATCGATCGGAACGTGTACAGGGTAATCGGAATTATTCCCAGCAGCGTCAACCCGTGTTCCTTGGCAAACAGGCATAACGGGTAGGACAGCAGGCTTAAAGCAAGAAAGTATGTCTTTTTTGTATCGTAATAATAAACAACAAAATAGAGCGTCAGAACTGAAAATAAAAACGCAAGGATTTCATCCAATCCCTTTACGGTGGCAACTACTTCCGTATGGACCGGATGCGCGGCAAAGAGCAGCGTGATACAGTACGGAATAATAAGTGAAGAGCCGGCAAAAAGCCGGCGCAGCAGGAAAAAAAGCAGGCTGCAGCACAGGGCATACAGCAGGACGTTGAAGAAATGATTGATATGGGGATTGTTGCCGTAGAGGGCGTGCTCGATCGCAAAACAGACGACCGGCAGCGGGCGATAGATCTGATCGTTCTCCCGGTTGAATCCGTAGTAAAGGGATTTCGTCAAAATAGCGGGGATTCCCCTGATGCCCTGCTGGACGAATTTGTTGTGGGTATAATAGGTGGCGTCGTCGAGCGTGTATCCGTTCGGGACCGTGTTCCGGTAAAGCAGGAATGCAAAAAGGAACAGCGACAGTGCAAGCAACCAGGGAAGATTGCGGCGGGAGAAATATTTTTCCGGCATAATGATTTCTAATTATGCATGATTAGCTGAATTATAGCAAGTCCCATCCGTGTAATGATGCATCCGGTATCATGCACGATGCACCGCACCAGGACGGAAACTGACGATACGTTACCGCTGCCCGGTCGAATCCAGAAGATGTGCGATTGCAAAGCACTGCCCGGCGCGAACGGTATCCTTCATTGCTTTATAAAGCTCTCCCTTGTTCGCGTACGTGGTCTTATCCTTCGGATTGAGCCGCAATGCCTTTTCATACCAGGAGAGCGCGTCATGGTACTTCTGAAGCCTGAATTGCACATACCCCATATTTGCGCAGGCAGAAGCGTAATCACTTTTGATCTCAAGCGCTTTCCGGTAATACGTAACCGCCCGCTCATAATCGCCCCTTTCGCAATATACCGTCCCGATGTTATTGAGTGCGTCAATATTTTCCGGTTGATAGGCAATGACTTTTTGATACGCATCAAATTCCTTTTCCTTCTGATTGAGATTATGGCAGGTAACGCCGAGGTTGCACCAGGCATCGCTGTAGTGCGGGTAAATAGCGATGCTTTGATGGTATTCGCCTGCAGCCCGGAAGAAGAGCATTGATTGTATCGCACTGTTTTTTTCGGCTTCGCCGGCTTCTCTGAATTCATTTGCCAGACAGAAGTGCGCCCGGGCGCTGTTCTGGTTTTTCGCGCTGTCACGGGAAAAAAGCGTATAGTTGTTTTTCCAGTCGCTGTTGCGGTTTATGGTGATAAGCGCATAGAGCGGGACAATGGCAGCCATTGTTACCGCCAGTATTGCAGGACGGCGGAGCAATCCGTGCTGTGAATAAAGCATCACCGCTGCAATGCAGAAACCGAGCGAGGGGGTGAACAGCAGCCGCTCCCCGAGGGTTACCTGTATTTTAATAAATAGATTTGTGGAAAGTGAGAACGTCAGAAGGAAAAAAAGAATCCCGAAGGCGGCTGGTGATCTTTTCCGCATTCCGATTATCGCGAAGGCACCCAGAGCGAGATAGGTTATCAGGGAAATGATCGCTTTCGGGTCGGCCCAGGTAGTTATGGGGATCTGATTATAGGAATAGTCCCACTGCAGAGGGAAAGGAATAAAAAGCAGGCGCAGGTATTTCCCGAGAATCAGGAAAGCGGTGGCGAGCCTGTCGGCGTTATTTTTCGCAGCCATCAGGGTGTTATCGATGATATCCAGATGCGGACCGAAACCGAGATGACCGACGATGCTGAACCTGAGAGCCATATATGCCAGAACTACCGCGCAAAACGGCAGCGTCAGCATCGTAACCCGCCGCAATGACAGTGAACAACAGGTATAGAGCATAAGGGGAATTACCCCCAGCATCGTCACTCCGCTCTCTTTCGCGAGCAGGCAAAACCAGCAGCTGAGAAGGCTCAGGAAGAGGAAGCGATAGCCGGTATTTTTGCTGCTGCAATGCACGAGAAGCAGGTGGAGCGTCAATACGGTGAAAAGTAAGGCCAGTATTTCATCCAGGCCCTTTACACTTGCAACAACTTCGGTATGAACCGGATGCGCGGTAAAGAGAAGCGCAATACAGAAAGGAATGGCCGGGGCATGCCTTATGAAAAGCCGGTGCAGCAGAAGGAAAAGAAGGGCGCAGCATACGGCATAGGCCAGGACATTGAAAAAATGGTTGATATGAGGATTATTGCCGTATAT
>CAISVC010000749.1 GCA_903888815.1 uncultured Fibrobacterota bacterium | reverse complement strand
TCATCGGTAACGGGGTATTTCTGGACGGCATGAGCGAGTATCTTGTTTCAGCCAATAACACCGGCATCTCGGGCAACGCGGTCCGTACCATTAACTTCTGGGTCAGGCTGCCCGATACCCGGCGGAGCGGCATCGTGGTGCTGGGCACGAATGTGAACAGCGGCCAGTACGGCGCGTTCGTGCGTGACAACGCCTGGCTTTTATGGGGATATGGCGGCGGCAACGACTGGGCGCCGGGCGGTACCCCGGCAGTCAACACCAACCTCTTCGTGGCAGTCGTCCATAACGGGACCGTCTCGCGGTGGTACGTGAACGGTGTCGAAGTCGGAACCGGTTTCACCCATACGTACGCCACGACCAATACACCCGTAACCATGGGACAGGAGAACGACATCGGGGCGATTTCCAATTACCGGGGCACCATTGACGAAGTAGAAATATCGAACACCAACCGCTCCACCGACTGGCTCATGCTTGCCTACCGCAACCAGGAGTTCGTGGTCGATGATCCTCCGACCATCGATTATCCGACGAAAGAGCTCCGCGTTGCCTACGGTGGCATTCTGAGTTCGGTCGTCCCTGTCATTACCGGCATTGTCGACAGCATTACCGTCAATCCTTCGACATTCCCGGACTATCTGATCTTCAACTGGACAACCGGCGCCATTTCCGGCTGGGCGCAGATGCTGATGCCGAGAACCGCCTATTATATACGCGCGTATAACGCCAAAGGGTTTGACGAGGATACCGTATACATCACCGTGTTCGATCCTGCTTCCGTTCCTGACGGAGCGCTGAAAAACGGAATTGCACGGAACCCCTCGCTTCTGGGCGTTTCCATTGCGCGGCAGCCGGTCATTTTCTTTTCGGTTCCTTCGCCGGCACTGGTGCAGTCGCTGCGGTTCAGACTTTACGACTGCAAAGGTACCTGCGTGTGGTCGCGGACCGCTGCCAATACAGGGCTCAAGGCCGGAGGCCTGCGGCAGTCGATGCGGATCGAAACCGCGCCCTCCGGGATTTACTTTGTAGAAATGAGATGCATTGGCACCGACGGGAGAGTATCGAAGATTTTCAAAAACAGTATCATTCCGTAATTATAATGTCCCGCCGGGATCCATATGCGGCGGGCGGAGCAGGTTCAGTTTTGAACGCATGAACCCGGCGCAGGCGATCATGGCGCCGTTGTCCGCGCACAACTCGGGCGGAGGAAAACAGACCCCGTCACCGAGTCGCTGCTGCAGTGCTTCGCGCAGGCGCATGTTGCAGGCAACGCCCCCGACCAGCACTATCCTTTTACAGCCGCTCTTCTCAGCGGCAGCGGCGCAATTATTGACAAGCGAGGCAACCACCGCCTCCTGAAACGCCCTGCAGATGACCGGCCTGTGTTCGCGGCTGTAGTCTTTGCCTTTTTCCGTCACATAATATTTCACCGCGGTCTTGAGTCCGGAAAAGCTGAAATCAAGCGGGGAGCCTGAAAGGCGCGCCACCGGGAAAACGGCCTCGCGGCCTGCCCCGGCCCCGGCGCGCAGCGCCTCCTCTTCGATGGCCTTCCCGGCAGGGTAGGGGAATCCGAGCATTTTCCCGACCTTGTCGAACGCCTCTCCGGCCGCGTCGTCCACGGTCTGGCCGAGGCACGAATATTTTCCCACATTGTCAACCCGGTACATTGCGGTATGGCCGCCCGAAACCACGAGCGCGAGAAACGGCAGAGGAATGTCCGGCCGCGAAAGAAAGATCGCGCAGATGTGGCCTTCCAGGTGGTTGATGCCGGTGACCGGGATGCCGGTTTGTGCATGGATGCCGAGCGCGAAGCTCACGCCCACGAGCAGCGCGCCCGCGAGCCCGGGGCTGTCGGTCACCGCGACGAGGTTGCACTTGTCAATAGAGAGCGACGTTTTTTTCAGCACGGTGGCGGTGAGCCGGTCGATTTTTTCAAGGTGGGCGCGCGAGGCCAGTTCCGGAATCACGCCGCCGAAACGGGCGTGCTCGATCTGCGAATAAACCATGTTGGCCAGGATGCGGTCGTCGTCGAGCAGCGCCACCGCTGTTTCGTCGCACGAAGTTTCGATGCCGAGCGTGATCATGATGAAAAAAATGGTTAAAGGAATTTCTCAGGTTCGTCCGGTTAAAATAATTGAATTCCCGCCCATTCTGAGCTGCGTCGAAGGATGAAGCCACGGCCGTCCGGTTAATCCAACCTTTATCTTCCTGTAAGAGGCCTTTTGCGGCCTTTGCAAGGGAATGCCATAGTTCACGCGGAGCGTGGATTTCTTCACTGAGGCAATATGCACGGGAGGCATTCCCGCGCAAAGAGGATGTGCCGCCTAAAGGCCTTATATGGATAATTGTATTATGCATAGAACGGCGTTAAAAGGCCTCGGGAAGGAAGGTAAAGGTTGGATATCACAAGTCTCTTCCCCTTCAGGCGGGTTACACATTAAACCTTATTTCAATAATATCGCCGGCGTTGATGATATAATCCCGCTCAACGACCTTTACCAGGCCCTTGCGCTGGCAGTCGTTCCAGTTGTGGCAGCTCATGAAGTCGTCGAAGCCCGCGACATCGCCCTTGATGAAACCGCGGGCAAAATCGGTATGGATGCGGTCTGCGCAGGTCACGATGTCCGAACCTTCCGGCACCTGCCAGGCATGGACCTCTCTGGGCCCCGCAGTGTAAAAAAAGACGATGCCCGCTTTTTTCAGGCACAGCTCTATGACTTCGGTCACTTCTTTCTCCTGATCGAGCACCACAACGGGTTTGAGGCTTTGCACACTCATGGCGCGGAGTATCTCCCTGTCCGTTTCCGCGAATCCTCCGTCGCACAGCGGCGTTTCCGATTCAAGGCATTGCAGGCATTTTTCCATGAGCGTTTTTTCCGCGGCATTTTCCGCCCGCTCCAGCCGCGCTTCGCACTTTTCAATATCATTGATAAGCAGCTCAAGGATTGATTTTTTCGAGATCACGGCCGCTTCGCACTGGACCAGCTCGTCTTTGATGAATTCAACATAGTACGGCGACACTTTTTTTGGGCTGCACTTTTCGACGAGCAGGATCATGCGCGGGTCGTTGTATTTGACCTTGCCTTCCGGAAGATTGACGTCATGGAAACCTGTTTTCATCGGTAAAATCCCTGTTTAGAAGACGGATAAAAATGAGGGGGTAAAATGGTTGTTGAACGGGATGAGCGCAAGCTCTTTGTACACGCGGTTTGGGCAGACCATGCAACTCACCCCTGAATCCCCTCTCTTTGCAAGAGAGCCGTTCTTTGAATAGAATTATATACCTGCCCTCCCCTGAGGCGGGATAGTTCATTACTTTCCGAAAAATTCCCTCAGGAACCGGTCATCAGGAAAATAGCCCCGGAACGCCTCCTCGTAGCACGCATACGCTTTCGTATAATACCGGTACGCTTCTTTTTCATAGTCCGTACCCGGCTTTTTCTCCTCCATGATCGACGACGACAGGCCGTAACAGATGTGGCCCTGTATTCTCAGGCTGTCGCCTTTGCAATAGGCTTTCAGGTTCTCTTCGAGCGCCGTTTTTTCCGCAGGGGGGATATTGACAACATGGGAAATGCCGTTCTCTTTATACCGCAGGATATCGGTCAGAAGCGCGGCCTGGTTTTCCGCTTTCGTATGCATCGTCCGTCCCGGTCTTCTGAAGAATTCGGTTGCCGGCAGATTGTCGGTGTTGACGGCCTTGGCATCCGCGGTGAATTCGCGCAGGCTGTTTTCGCCCATCGCGTACTGGCCGATGAACTCGAAGTCCTTTGACAGAGTGACATAATCCATGAGGCTGATGTCGAAAGCCACCGCGCTTTTCCGGAGCTTATCGTTGACACGCAGGAAATCTATCCTTATGGGCTCGTCCGACCCGACTATGTGCGTGTGCGCAATGCTCGCCGTGGTGTTCGTGGTGAGCCAGAGTGAGGCAAACGGGTAAACGTCGATGAATGTTTTCACGATCGTTTTGTAGTCTTCGGGCGGCATGTGCAGCGGCAGCCACACGCACTGGATCCCGCCCTTTGCGAGCCGCTTCCGGCAGTCGGAGAAAAAGTCCCTCGTGTACAGCGCCGCGCTTCCCTGGTTCGACTGCGGGTGGATCGGGCCCGAATAGATGATGTCATAGGTATTATCAGTCAAGCGGACGAAATTTTTGCCGTCCTGTATGATCAATCTGAGCCGCGGGTCGTCAAGCACGCCGTAATTCATGCCGGTAAAATACCGTTTCGCCGGCTCAACGACGCCGCCGCAGATCTCGACCGCGTCAAGCCATTCCAGCTCATTGTAGCGGAGGATCGATCCCGCGGTGCCGCCGGCCCCGAACGCGATAAAAAGCGCGTGTTTCGGATGGTCTTTTAAAAGCGACATGAGGTGCGCCGGATACTTGTGCGACGCCAGATCGTACTGGCCGTCGGACGCCACCTGCAGGCCGTCGATTTTCAGCGCCTTTCCCTGTTTCGGTTCGCTGCTCTGCGTCACTTCCACGGCGCCGGTAACGGTCTCCCTGAAATAGAGCAGCTGCTCGTTTCCGGCGAGCCCTTTTTCCAGCACCTCCTGTAATGACGGCGAATAACCGGCCATGACAACGAAGCCGGAAATCGCCGTGATAAGCGCCACTGCGTTGAACGCAGCCTTCCGGTATTCGCCGGCTGCCGAGAAAAGCACTGCGGACACCAGAAGAAAAACGGCGCCGGCGATCACGACGCTTTTCATGACGCCGATGAGCGGGATGGACACGAACCCTGCCAGCAGCGCGCCTGCGACCGAACCTATGGTGTTGGCCGCGTACACGGTGCCGACACTTTTACCTACCGGAGCGCTTCCGTTCAGGCTCACCTTGAGCGCGAGCGGGAAGGCCATGCCCATAAAAAGCGCCGGAACCGCCATGATCGCCGCAGACAGCGCGAGAAGATATGCCGAAACGCCCCGGAACGTATTGACATGGAAGACAGCGCCGAGGTCCGACCTGAGGCCGTACATGTTGTTAATGACGACAGTGGAGGCGATTACCGAGATGCCGATGAGCAGCTGGATGATGCCGAGTTTGAAAATCGCGCCGTCCATTTTTTTCATGAACCGGGACGCCAGCCAGCTTCCTATGGCAATCCCGGACAGGAACACCGAAAGCATGGAGGCAAAAGCGTACGCGTCCATGCCCATGACCCACACGATCGCCCTGGTCCAGGCCACTTCGAGAAACAGGCTTAAAAAGCCGGAAACCGCGTACAAAGCGATGACGGTTTTTACCTGATAAGGCGTAAACCGGCCGCAGGTGTTTCCCGAGGCCTGCTCCGGTCTGCCTGATGGCAGACCGGAGCAGGCATACCACGCAGCAGCCGCCGCGATAATGAAGTTGCAGAAAGCGGCTGCTGCCGTTGTAGCGGCAAGGCCGATGGTGCCGATCAGAAAATACCCCGCGATAAAACAGCCCAGAACAGCGCCGAAGGTGTTTGCCGCGTAGAGCTTTCCGGCCCGCTGCTCCGCTTTTCCGCCGAACGCGGCCGCGATAAAGGCGCTGAGCACGGGCAATGTCCCGCCCATGAGCGTGCACGGAACGATCAGGATCAGGAACGAAACAAAAAGCCTTATCAGGCTGAGCACATAAAAGGAGGGCGCGAACTGCCTGAAGACGAACCCGTACAGGGGAGAGGAGGCGGCAATGCACAGCGGCACCAGGAGGCCGGAAACGCCGATGCCGATCTCAAGGAAAACATAGGCCCGCAGGGGGTTTTTACTTTTGTCGATGTATTTCCCGAACAGCCGGCTCCCGAACGCCAGTCCGGCCATGAACACGGACAGCACGGTGCTGGACGCGAACACCGTGTTGCCGAAGACCAGCCCGAAATACCGCACCCAGATGACTTCATAGATAAGCCCGCTCATGCCCGAAAGCGCGAACAGGCCGGTAATGAACAGGGCGCCGGATTTTTTTGGGTACATTGTAAATAAGCCGCTTGACTTTTATCAGCTGTCGAAGCCGGGAACCCCTCTGATTATTAAAATTTCACGTGATTTTAAAATGGTTCGTCCGGCAGGAGGGGTCAAGGGGAAAGCGGCAGGGGAAGCGCCGCGTTTATTTATTAAATGTCGTAAGTTTGTCGCCAGTTTGTGTCGCCAGCTTGAGAACATAAACCAGTGTATTCGTTGCGCCTTCCGGCTTGAAGATTTTCTTCTCTACCATTAGAACATCGTGAACTATTCCTATGCGATAACGCGATTCTTGCCGCCGGCTTTAGCTTCATATAAGGCGTCATCAGCTTTTTTTACGAGCGATTCAGGTGTATGCAACGGTAGTCCGCTCGCGGCGGCAATCCCGATACTGACCGTGAGTTTCCGATTATCCGGCTGGTTCTTTTCTATCGCTTTTCTCAGCCTTTCGGCAAGCAGAACGGCTTCGCCGCTGTCCGTTGATGGCAGTATCACACAAAACTCTTCTCCGCCATAACGGCAGCATATATCGGAATCCCGGGACTCTGCCTTTATAAGTGCTCCGACCGATCTTAAAACCGCATCGCCTTCCTGATGCCCGTAACGATCGTTAAATTCCTTGAAATCGTCTATGTCGATCATCATAAGCGATACAGGCGTGCCGTATCTGGCCGATCTATTAAGCTCGAAGTCTATTCTGCGATAGAAGAACGTATGGTTGAAAAGACCGGTCAATCCGTCGCGAAGCGATACATCGATGATGTCGGCGATTTGATCCTCCGCAATCAAGGTCGTTGACAGAATATCCCCGGTGATATTCGAAAGATAATCCAGCGCGGCGACAACAACGCGGATGTTGCGCTTGAGCGCGGCGGACATCTCGTATTTGTGCCGCACGATTTCCTGCCAGAGGGTTTCCGCGATAGCAGCTTCAAAATGCTGGTGGGTGATCGCATAGAGCAGGTCGGAGAAGAACCTGTTTCCAAGGCTGTTTTTCTTATTATCAAGCAGCAACGCTTCGGCTTTAGTCAAGGGTCGATCTCCGGCAAGGGCCGATACCAGATCAAGTGTCAGGACATCAGTGGAAAGAAGACTGGTCAGTCGATCCTTGTCGGTTTCTTTGCCGGACGACAAGCTGTTGCCTGGTGTGTTCATTCTCCGCTTTCATCCGCATTTTTGTGCATGGTCGTCTCGCCGAGGGATATATCGAAATCTTTATAGACAGCACGGTCAAGCCGGAGAGTGTTTCCCCGGTACGACAGGTTGCTGAACAGGGTAAGGACGGGGTTGCGCAGATGAAAAACGCAACTGCAAACACGGCAAAAAATCGCGGTGTATGCATAAAAAACACGAAAACACTTCTCTTTTTCCGCTATCATCTCACGCCAGGACAGGTGGTTGTATCGTGCGACGGGAAATGTCAATGTGTAATAACGCCAGTCGCTGCGCGACCTCTTCAGAATAACACGATTCTTTGCGTTCATTTCATCCCACAGACGCGTGCCGGGAAGCGGAGTAAGGAACACAACGTTTATGGTATCCAGACCATACTGTTGCGCGGTTTCCGCAATGTTCCTGCCGACGTGTTTTTTATCCACATCAAGGCCGATTATGAACGATCCGACAACGGTGATTCCATGCTTGTGAATGCGTCGTATGGCAATCTTGATGTCCCGCTTCTTCCGGATGTTGATTTTCTTGTGTATTTCCTCCAATCCTTCGGTCGACGTCGTTTCGAACCCGATGAAGACGCCGATACAACCCGCCCTTGCCGCGAGTGCGAGAAGCTCATCGTCGTCGCCCAGGTTTATTGTCGCCTGCGCGATCCATCTCTTGCGAATCTTTGAGTCGATTATCGCCCGCAAAAGGTCTTTTGTCCGGGAGATGTGCTCTTTGCTCGTACCGATGAAATTGTCATCAACGACCAGGACCAGGTTTTCACGGATCGACTGAAATTCCCGGATCACATCGGCTATGGGACGCCGCCGGTATTGCCTTCCGTTAAAAGCGCTCACGCTGCAGAAGCAGCAGGCAAGCGGGCAGCCTCGAGTGGTTTGAATCGAACCGAAACGATAGCCGGTCGAAAGCAAATCATGACGCGCCATCGGCATGTGATCCAGGCTGATACGAGCGCCGTCGTATACTGGCCTCAAACAGCCGTTGGAAGCGTCGGCGAGCAACTCTTTCCACACACTCTCGGCTTCACCGGTCACGACAGAGTCAACCCATTGGGCGGCTTCTGCGGAACACATAGTAGCATGAATGCCTCCTATCACTACTGGGGCGCCTCGTTGCCTGAATTCCGTCGCGATCGTATATGCCCGATCGGCCTGCGACGTAAACGCGGTGATTCCCACAAGGTCGGGCACCGGCAGTGTCGAATAATCGTGACGCTCCACGTTTTCGTCGAACACGGTGATTTCCCATTCCCGTGGCGTCATTGCGGCAATCACAAGCAGCCCGAGAGGTTTCCACACTGTATAACGGTTCCATCTATTCTGTTTGCTGTTGATAAGGCTTACCAGTGGATTATAGGGATTTATCAGGTATAAGCGCATTGTTCCTTTCTCAGGAGATTTCGAGGTGACGTATCGCTTCTTTTATTACGGGAATGCTGAGTGGCGCGATACTCAGCGCATTGATGCCGGTCTTCAGCACACGATCCAGCGCTTCCCGTTTTACCGCCAATTCCCCGCATAACGTGACCGAGGTCTTGCCGGCGCCGGCTACTATGGTCCTGAGCAGGTCCAGAAGAATGGGATGGTCGTCCCTGAAGTACTCGCTTACCAGCGCGCTCTCGCGGTCTGCGGCCATTACATACTGTGTGAGGTCATTTGTCCCGATACAGAGAAAATCAACCTGCTTGCGCAAGGAAGCCACTGCAAGGGCAGCGGCCGGCGTTTCAATCATTGCACCCAACGGCGGCGGTTTGATACGGTTTCTTTCCGCTAT
>CAISVC010000748.1 GCA_903888815.1 uncultured Fibrobacterota bacterium | reverse complement strand
CATTAATTACATCGCCCGACAGGTTTGATGATATATGCGATAGCGTTATAAAAGAATTTGACGGGCAGATAGTGAATTTTTATAATCCTGAAGACAGGGAGGCCGGACAAATTTCCAGTATAAACCGTCAGGGAATAAAAATGACCTTTCCGATAATGACTATTTCCATTGCTGCCGTCAACAGCGAAAAGACCTGTCTGGAAAATTACATACGGGTCGGAGAAATTATCGCAGAGCTGAAAAAGTATGCTAAATCTGTTGGAAAGAGCAATTGTGTCGTTGATCGCCGTGGTGGTCAAAAGAAAGACAGTATCAATTGAAGATGAAGATGGGAATATCTGTCTGGCGCGCCGGATTTTCAGGGGTGGTGATTGCTATCGCTGCCGTCGTGCTTCACTGCGCATCCGGCCAGCTTCGGCAGAAACCCGTTGTTATCGCAGTCTCGGAACCTGACAGCCTCATACTGGCCGATCCCGGCATGTTTGACAAAGAGATTGCGTGGCTTACCATGATGCTGCAGCAGAAGGACACCTCCGTTAAAAGAGAGGAACTGCTGACAAGATTGTTCGGCCTCTATGTCCATGTCAATAATCCCAGGCCGCAGTATGCGAACGCTATTATCCTTGCGGATTCTCTGGTAAAAGAAACAGCGGGGAGGCAGGATCGGCAGTATTATTGTAATTGGAGGAATATCCTGCAGAAATATCTGAAATTAAATGCAACCAGGGATTCATTGGAAAGGGTGGTCGGGAAAATAAGTGAAGATAATAAATCCCTGCGTTACATGGCTCGAAAGCAAACCAGGCAGATTGACAGCCTTTCAGGCATGATCAATACGCAGAAATCGGCGCTGCAAAAGCTGCAGGAACTCGATATGAAACTGGAGCAGCAGCGCAGTAAAATTCAGTAATCCCCTGCGGTTTCCTGCTTTTCCTCACACCATGATCAGATGAATATCGAGGGCGGGCGCGCTGTGCGTGATGGCGCCGCAGGAGATGAAATCGACCCCTGTTTCGGCAACTGCTGCGATAGTGTCCAGGCTGATGTTCCCGCTTGCCTCAAGCTCAATATGGATGCCGCAGGCCAGAGGCATTTTCTCCACGCACCCCCGCATGTCGCTGACGCTCATGTTGTCAAGCATGATGCGGTCAGGACGGAGCGCAAGCGCCTCGGCGAATTCGGCGGCGTTCCGAACCTCGACCTCGATTTTCGGCTCCTTAGCCGTTCCCCGGGCGCGAAGCGCCTTGGTGAGTGCCGCCGTGACGCCGCCGCATTGTTTGCAATGGGTGTCCTTGATGAGCATCATGTCGAAAAGGCCGGAGCGGTGGTTCATGCCGCCGCCGTGACGCACCGCACGTTTTTCAAGGAGCCGCAGACAGGGCGTTGTTTTCCTTGTGTCAAGAAGCCGCGCCTTGGTATGGCGGATTGCCGCGGCATAGCGTGCGCTGAGCGTCGCGATCCCGGAGAGCCGCTGCAGAAAGTTGAGGGCGGTCCGTTCTCCGGCAAGAATGCTCCGCACCGGGCCCTGCAGGCGGCAGATTTCCGCGCCCGGCGATAAGGGCGTGCCATCGTCTGCAAGTTCGGTGAGCGACAGCGAAGGATCGATTCTGCAAAAAAGGGGTTGCATGAGATATGCGCCCGAGAGAATGCCCTGCTCCTTGCTTTGTATCACGGCCCGGCCGGTTTCGGATGCTGAAAAGATCGCCTTTGAAGTGCAATCGCCGTCTTTCCCGAGGTCTTTGCCGAGGTCTTCGGCAAGAGCACAGTCAAGCAATTCGTCAATCAGTTTCCGGGAGACATCATCGCTCACAGAAAGCCCCATACGATTTGTGCGGAAAATTCCATGACGCACTCTCCCGCATCAATGGAATTATTGGGGTGCGGCCCCTTATCAAGGTACAAGAGACGGCCTCCGGCCCCAAGGGAGAGATCGCTGAAAAAAGGCTGTGAGATAACATCGAAACCGGCCTCCATGCCCCACGAGGAAAAATAGGTGCCGGCAGGCGGAAAAAGTTTGCCGTGGGCCTGGCGCATATACAGCGTACCATACTTGATATACGGGAAAATGTCGCTGTTCACGGAGAGACGGAGATCAAGAGAAAAATCGTGCGGCGAATTGCGATCGCTGTTCGAAGAGGAGGTATCGGGCCATACGGCATAGGAATTTCTTGTAAAAAAATCAACCGTGTAACTCATGCTGATGTCGGTGCCCTTCCATACATTGGCGCGGGCATTCACGAACAGGCTGCTCGTATGGCGCCGTTTGCTGAGTGAGGTATTATCGGTAAGCAGGGTATCGAT
>CAISVC010000747.1 GCA_903888815.1 uncultured Fibrobacterota bacterium | reverse complement strand
TATGCCGCCTCGCAGAATTGAACTGCGGACACACGGATTTTCAGTCCGTTGCTCTACCGTCTGAGCTAAAGCGGCATTACATTTTTAGTGAAGGGAAAAAATACATACTCCGGTAAGCGTTTTCAAGCCCCTTTAATTTTTTTTATATACTCCTTATCCACCTCAAAACTGTCCTGTTCCGCAAAGTACCGGTCGAACGGGACGATATTGAAGAAGTCCTCGAGCTTGTCCTCCGGCTGTCTGCTCATGACACCGATGTCGATAAGGTTATAAACGATGCGCCCGAAATCGTCGGTGGCAGTGATTCCCCAGTAGCTGAAGACACTGCGGGCAAGAGGACCGAATTGTTTCTGGGCGAAGGAGAGAAGACCCAGTGACAGCTCGCGGCCGTTGACATGCCGTTTTTCGCCGAGCCGGGTCAGATGGAATTCAAGGCCGTTAAGCATGAAAAGATAGGCGCCGAGCTTATAACGCGTATCCCGGCCGGTTTCGATTATTTCACGACGGATCTTTTCAAGAACCAGATTTGATGCCATGGGTGGAAGAAGCCGAACAGGTTTTAGGTTGCGACCGTTTTATTGAGTCCGCCGCCGTTAACTGCTGTTCGATATCGAGCATACAGCAGCCTGAGCCCTGCGCATGACGGAAGTTTAAAAGGGCAAGATATGATTCTTCGGCCCGTTTGAATGATTCGGTTTCGGTCCGGCCGATACCGCGTTTTGACGGCAGGTTTACGGTAAGCGGGTTCACCGCGCTGCCGTTTTTTTTCATGCGATAGTCAAGGTGCGGTCCGGTAGCAAGACCGGTTGCCCCGACGGTGCCGATCATCTGCCCCTGGGTGACATGCGTGCCATGATGGATTCCGGATGATATGGTTGCCAGATGTCCATAGCATGTGGTGAAAGTACCGCCGTGAGCTATCTCGATATGGTTTCCGTAATTGTTGTCCCAGCCTGCTTCGCGCACCGTGCCGTCGGCAGCGGCATACACCGGTGTGCCGGGCGGCGCCGCATAATCAATCGCAAGGTGCGGCCGGATAATACCGAGAACAGGATGCTTGCGGTGATAGGTAAAACTCGATGAGATACGCGAATATCGCAGAGGCGCCTTGAGAAACTCCTTTTGCACCGATTTTCCGTTTAAATCATAATACTGCAGCCTGCCGCTAACATCAAAAAAACCGAAGGCATAAAAATCCCTGCCGTTGCAGGAATAACGGGCGGCCATGATATCACCGTAACCGATGAAGCGGCCGTCGGCATACTTTTGGGTAAAAATAATCTGGAAGGTGTCGCCTTTACGGGGATCGAGAAAAAAATTGATGTCCCAGGCGAAGATATCGGAGAGCCTGCAGGCAAGATACGGCCCCAACCCGTATTGCTGCATGGCATCCAGAAGCGAGGTCTCGAGTGTACCGTTAAGAAGACAGCGGGAAAGCGCAATTGAAAGCGGCCGTCGCTCTGCGGTGACGATAGCATCGTTGCGGAACGCCAGGAACCAGTACTGAAGCTTTTTGCTCAGAAATGAGAGTGTGTCGAGAGAAGAGTCCGGGCTGCAAGAGAGCACCAGAGAATCTCCCGGATAGAGTTTGGCAAGGCCGGCATCCGCAAGGGCGCGGTGATAGAGCGCGGCGCGGTCCCGGCCGATCCGGCACCCCTCCATAATATTTATAAATGTTTCGCCTCGTTTGACAATGCGGGTCAGATGTTCTCGGGGCGGGCGTGCAGAACACGGCGGCACAGGGGAGTGAATCATTGTCGATGCTGTCCGGGCGGGAAGCCTGCGGGAACAGGGGATGGAACGTATCTTTACAAATAAATAAATACCGCAGATGAGGCAGAGACTTAAAATAAAAAACCGGAAGAAAATTGTGGATTTCTTCCGGTTCGGATTACCGCCGTTTGAATTACCGAAGCCGCTCCCGTTATTCATGCTCCCCTATAGATGGCCGCGTATCATTAAAATTTAAACAGCCGCGACGGGTTTTTGCCCGGCGTGAAAGTAACCTGCTGCGTCATTTCTTTATCGCCTTTTACAAGACGTACCGTATGGGTACCGGCAGGGACTTTCAGTTCTGACATGGCTTTCCCGGCAAATTTTCCGTCGATATAGATATCAGCGAAAGCTGGCAGTGAAGTAACAAAGATAGTTCCCATCTCACCGCCGCCCGTTGAAGCTTCGGGAGCCGGCGCTGGCGCTGCAGGAGCCGGTGCTGCAGGTGCTGGTGCCGGTGCCGCCACCGGTGCAGGAGTCGGAGCCGGGGTTGCCGCCGGTGCCGGTGTCGCAGCCGGAGCCGGTTTTGCCGGTTCCTCGGGAGGCACCTCGTTGTTTGAAGCAGGAGCTGCTTCTGCCGGCGGAGGTTCAACTTTTGCCGCCGGTCTTGGAGCAGCAACCGGTGGTCTGGGCCGAGGAGGAGCTGCTTCAACCACTCTTTTCCTTGGAGCAAGTTCCGGCTTTTTAACGGCTTCCACTTTTACCGCCGGCGGAGCCGCCTTTTCTACTGCCGGAGCAGGTGCTGCCGGTGCCGGAGCAGCTGGTTGCGGCTTTGCTGCTTCAGGTTTTGCACCGGCTTCTGCAGCCGGTGGTTGCGGAGTTGGCGTCGGCATTGCCGCAGGCGTTGGTGCTGCCTGCTTCGGCTGTTCTGTCGGAATAGGAGCCTGTGCTTCTTTACCCTGGAAATAAGTGGTATAGGCCAAATAGCCGCCGGCACCCAACACGACAAGAACCACGAGAACAACGAGTACGGGAACAAGAGAGCCCTTCCTGGGGGTCTCTTCTGCGCCCTCTTCGAGTTGGTCGTGTTTTGTTTTTTTCGAAGGCAGTGCCTTTTTTTCAAGAGTGGCTTCAAATTTTTCAAGATCCTCTTCCGGCATCGGCGCCGGTGCCGGTACGGGTGCCGGAGCCATAGGAGCCTCCGGAATAGGCGACACTCTCCGCGTCTCTCCACCCGCACTCATTGGTGCCGGTTTGGGAGGAGGCGGTGCATACGCGCGCGGCGGCGGTTTTTGCCCTGTCGGCTCAAACGGCCGTACAGAAGGCGGCGGCGGCGCATAACGCGGCCCCGGACCTGCAGAAGGAGGCGGTGGCGCATACTGGGGCTGCCCAGGCGGCGTGAAGACAGGACGCTGTCTCATCGGAGGAGGCGGAGGTGCCTGAAATCCGGCTCCAGCTTCGGCATAAGGCTGCGGTGCTTGCTGAGGCCGCGGTGCGCCCGGGCCGGGCTCAAAAGCGGACCCGATTTCTGAACGGAGATCGTCGAATTCGGATTGCGGCTGTCGCGGAGGAGGAACCGGTGCCATGCCTACGGGCTGCGCCTGCCCGGTCATCTCTTCCGACAGCCGTATGATTTCAGATTCGCTAGTAAAGACTTTCAGGATGTTGTAAATGCCGCCTTTCTTAAGTATCTCCATCACCGGAGGCTGAGGCGCGAGGAGCGTCAACCGGCCGAAGACATCGAGCATTCTTTTATTCATGACGATCAATGCATTGATCGCATGCTTTTTTGTTGAACCTATATACGTCCGGGCACCGTCCATAGCCACGGATTCAATTCGTTCACAGCTTTCTTGCCCTAACGATTCGTAATATTTATCTAATACTTCTGATTTACGTCCCTTGGCATTCCACGTCACAACTTTCTCATCCGTATCAATAACATTTGTCAAATATCGATGATGTTTCTTCCAGGCCACCTCATC
>CAISVC010000746.1 GCA_903888815.1 uncultured Fibrobacterota bacterium | reverse complement strand
TAAAGAAACCCAGCGTTCTGCCGGTCCTGACATACCCGATTGTTTCCAGGGCTCTTCCTGCTTCAGATATGCCTGCTCCAGTGTATTTCCGACATTGTCAAACCATTGCGAGAGTTCATGATCATCCATTTGCTTTGCTCCTCATACAGCTTTAATTCTTCAGATATAATAACCTTCCATATAAATATGCAGATAAGCATATTAGCATATTTTAGGGGAGGAATGCAAGTGGAGAGGGAAAAAGAGTTGAGTTGTCATTATCGGGCTTGACCCGATAATCCAGAGGTTTTGTCGGGAAAGACATAAAAAAGTAACTTTCCGGATTATCCTAAAGGCGTTATCTTATCGTCTAATATCCCCGTTTTGACCAGTCTAACCTGTGCAGCATCGGGGGAGACATCAAAAAACTGTGCAACACGGGTTATGAGTTGCCGTGTTTGACTCGAATCCGACGGTATCCGGTCCCGTCCGTTCCAGTCGGGCACATTGGTCTGCACCATGTTTTGGACAAATGAAAGGGGCATCAGCAGCGCGCCGCAGGCATAACTTGCCTGCCATTCCATCCAATCCGAGACCGGAGCCTGCAGGATGAGTCCGCGGGTGCAAATAAAAGTTCTTTGCGCAGTGAGGAGTTTGGGCATGCTCTGTTGGTCATCAGCATTTGTTGTTTGTGGATTTATTTTTTTCCGCAGCCGTGACATTGCCTGACGCTGTGACGACAGTTTTTTCATCATATTAACTGTTGGCTTCGGCGCGGCAGACATACCCCACAGGAAATTGTGGAATTTTACATGTCCGTACTCGTGGGCTAATGTTGTCCTCAATCTTAACTGCCGGGAACTATCGAGCGATAATTCCCGGGCGATTTTGACCGCCGGTTTTTTGTGCGGGAAGAAATCGGTCGTGCCTTCAACATCATCACCATCAATGGAGAGGTCGGCGAATAAATCCAGGTCGGAAGTATCCCGCTCGATCATGATCGAAAGGTCATCCGTATTCAGCGGGAAGCGGATGACGCTGTATTTTTTTATCAGGAACTGGGAGACGATCTGCTCGCATTCGTTATCGAGTTCTGCCTGGTCGTAATAAGGCCGCCAGCCAAAACGGCCGGTCTTATCGACTACCCATTTCATTTTTCCTTGCCGCCCTCGCCTCTGCGGTAACTTCTTTCAAACGCCTCAAATGCCTCCTGCACTACGACGGGATTGGCCGGGGTATTCTGACGGTATTTGGGCGGTATCTCATGGACGATAAAAAACAGGTATTCTTCGGGGATGTCCAGTATCTTCGCGAACTGAGTGATAAATTGGTCGTTAGGGGGATTTCGGCGGTCCCGCTCGATGTCGTTCAGATATTGCGGGGAGATGGGCTTGCCGTCATCTTTGATTATCATCGAGGCCAGTTGTTTCTGACTCATCAGTTTCGCTTTGCGGGCGGTTATTATCGCTTGTCCGAATGTCATGATTTTCTCCCTTCCGAGAATCATTATCTGCTAATCAGCATATCCGCATTTGTTGTTGTTGTCAAGTTTGGAGGTTGGAAGTATTGGCTTGTCTGTTTTTTACGGCGTCAGTCTGTTCACCCCGCGATACAGGTAGGTGACTTCTCTGACGTTGCTGACACCGAAAATTTTCATCAGTATCCGTGTCGGCCCGGGGGCAAAGCCGCCGTGGGGCGGACAGCCATATTTGAAGAAATCAGGAGTTGACCAATAATTGTTAATTTTTTGTAAATAAAAAATTTTAAATCAAACACGAGGCTCAATCCGCAAAGCTGATTTGAGGCTGAAAAGCAGCTGTTGACAAAGTGACAAGGAAAACCATCTGTCTATTAAAATGATACAATAAAGTCAAGTTATTTTGGTGCTTGGGGAATTTACAGGGACAAAATATATATAGAGTAAAAAAAGGAGAGAACAACAATGCCCAAGAAAACTGTGTGGTTGGGATTGAGTTGCTTACTTGCAGTTTCTCTAATACTGTCATCCTGCAGTAATGCGACCACGTCTACAACAAAACCGACAACAGCAACAACAGCCAGCTCTACCCCGGCGAACACCACCACATCAACCGCGGCAATAAC
>CAISVC010000745.1 GCA_903888815.1 uncultured Fibrobacterota bacterium | reverse complement strand
CCGCTGGAACGCCGCGTCGTTCATGTTTTTTAGTGAGAGTTCTTTTCCCATAAAACAAACTGCACCCTGCTGCGGGAAAATGAGCGCATCGAGCAGTGTAAGCATGGTCGATTTCCCGGTGCCGTTCGCGCCGATTATGGCGGTCCGTTCGCCATTGTTAATACCGAGCGAAATGCCGGACAGGGCCGGGATGTTGCCGGGATACGAAAACGACACGCTGGTCAGTGAAAAAATCGGTTCAGCCATAAAGTTCCAATCAGCATGAAAAGTGAGACAATCAAGAAACCATAATCGCCCCTCCGGGCGCGGAATTCGTTTAGCACAATTGGTTCTCCGGTATAACCCCGCGATACCATTGCATCGTAAACCTGCGTATGCAGCCGGTACGACCGCAGCCACATTCCCGCCATATTCGCCGCAACAAGTCTTCGTCCGGTTTTCGGCGAGGTAACGAAACCCACGCGGCTTTTTATGGCCGTAAAGGTATCTTTGATTATGTCAAGCAGCAGGCAGATATACCGGTAGCACATGCCGAGGACCATGACAAAGAGCCGCGGAACCCGGAATACACGGAGCGCTTTGAGCAGCACATGGTGCCGCGTGGTGAGCACGGCCAGTATGGTCAGCGAGACCGAGGAGAGCACGCGCATGCAGAAAATGAGCGCGGAATCCACGCCTTGCCGGGTTACGGAAAGGTCGAGCGTAAATACTTTGAACGCGAAAATCGGTTTACCCGGCGTGACTACATTGAACAGCGCGGGGATGGCGATGAATAGTGAAAAGAGCGGAATGAAAATGAGCGTCCGTTTGAAGAAAAAAAACGGAGAGATCGACGAAAAAACGGCCAGCGTTACACTGGCCAGATAGAGGACCGCGAGTTCGGCAGTGCTTTTTGTCAGGAGAGCGCAGGCTAAAAGCAGCGCAATGCCAGCGAATTTAAACCGCGGGTCGCAGCGCTGAAGAAAACCGTCGCGCGAAGCGATAGCGTCGGTGGACACCGTTTCCCTGAGCAGGGAAACGGCGCTAATGGCCGTACGTTCGATGAAGCCATTATTTTTCTTTGCCAATGGTCGAACTTTTCCGTGATAGAAGTTTTCCGATCAGCAAACCGCTGCCCACGCACAGGGCGATGCCGACGAGCGCGGAAACTATATAGGCGATGCTCAGGTGGCCGAGACCCGCATTTTCCATGCCTTTAAAAGCGTAGTCGGGCATCAGTGCATTCCACACTGAAGCGATCTTTTCAAGCCCGGCCGGAACATAGCCGACGAGGTTTTTCATCTCGTCGGCACCCCACTCTCCCCAGGCGGAACCTGCTTTCAGTTTATCGGGAAGGTAGATGCCGACAGGTGAAAGGAGCGCCAGAACGCCGAGGCCGATCCAGAGTTTCGTGGTCGTTTTCATATACGCACCTCCGTTTCCGGCTGTAAAAGCGCGGGTTCCTGCTTTTGCAGAAATTTGATAACCAGCGCGGTGGCGATCAGTTCAACCCAGCCGAAAACAAGCAGATGCTCGCCGACCATCGCGGATATGGCGATTTTCAACCCGTACGGACAGTAGAGCGCCTGACCGGAGGCGGTGTGGTGGAAAATCGGCTGCAACCCGAACTCGATGCCGGCACAGAGCGAGGCGACGACAAGGCCAATATATCCCGCGATACCGGCGGCAACGACCCGTCGCACCGACGTCACAGGGCTGCTGCCGCTTATCAACCGGTAAACGCCGTAGCCGACAAACGGCAGCACAAACGCCATGTTAAAGCAGTTCGCGCCGACCGCGGTAATGCCGCCGTCGCCGAACAGGAGCGCCTGGATGACGAGCGCCACGCTCACGGCGATGCAGGCGGCCCAGGGGCCGAGCAGGATCGCCGCGAGCACGCCGCCCACGGCGTGTCCCGTGGTGCCGCCGGGTATCGGGACGTTGAACAGCATAATGACAAACGCGAACGCGGCCGCAATGGCGAGGAGCGGCACCTGCTTCGCCCGCAGGGTCTTCTTGACTTTACGCGACGCGAAGGCCCACAAAGGGGCCATGACCGCGAATCCCGCCGCGCAGGTGGCGGGGCCCAAATAACCGTCAGGGATGTGCATATTTTAATATTCCCCCGTAATCATGGCACAAAAATAATATTCGTGCTACTCGTTCAACAATTATTATTGTTGGGCTGCAAGGGTGAGTTTTTACAGTTTTTCAACTGAAACATCACAAGAATGAGGGATACCGAACAGGTTTTAACGGGACTTCTTGCGCTGATCAATAACAAATACGATATTTAAAATATCAATGGCAGATCATCCATCAAGTATTCGTATTTATCTTCGTAAACGGATGAAAATCGTATCCGTTTGCTGTTCTCTGTTCCTCTCTTGTTATCTTGGTTTTCTTTTACCCTTGCATCACCATACGGATGGTACCAGCCACACCGTATGCGCGATGTGCGTTGCTCAAAGCCAGACTTCCGAAGTAACAACTGCTTTTTGCTTAGCCGTTTTCTCTATTTCCACCTTTACGGTCGTCGGCAATGAAGGGTGTATATACTCCCGTGTAAGCCGCACCGTCTATCTTACCCGTGCTCCGCCGGCTACCGCATAATACTCTCTCTTTAATCTAAAATCTTAAAAACGTATACAGTGCCAGCCGTTCAGTATTGCTTAACTGAAACGGTTGTTATTAGCTCCATTTAAAAATCGGAGAATAGTATGTCAAAATACCTGCGGTATTATTTACTGCTTATATTGTCCGGGAACAGTTATGCGGGTGTCACCAACCCCAACATCTCCGCTATCGGGCAGGTGTTCGGGACCTATACCGACGATACCCGGTCTCCGGCGGCCCGGAAGGCCGCCCTTTCGTTAGGGGAGACAGAGCTGGTGTTGGACGCTGCGCTCAACCCGTATTTCAACGGCATGTTCGTCCTGTCGATCGACGCCAAAGGCGGCCTGGACGTTGAGGAGGCATACACGACCATGGTGCGCGGACTGCCGCTTAACCT
>CAISVC010000744.1 GCA_903888815.1 uncultured Fibrobacterota bacterium | reverse complement strand
GCCGTGATTCTCGCAGGCTTGGGGAAAGACGGCTTCTCCGCCGAGCAGCCATCTGTTTCGGCTGTTCCTGGCCATTTCGCAGCCCGTTTCTATGAAAAGTTAGCGGGCAGCCAGGTACAATGCCATCTCTGCCCGCACCAATGCATTATCGGGGATGGAAAACGTGGTGTCTGCGGTACCCGTGAAAATCAAAGGGGCACCCTTTATTCTCTCGTCTATGGAGAAATTGCGAGTCAGCAGATTGATCCCATTGAAAAAAAACCGTTCTACCACGTGCTTCCGGGAGCGTCAGCGTTCTCAATCGCAACGGCCGGATGCAACATGTCATGCAAATTTTGCCAGAACTGGCAACTTTCCCAGGCTCGACCCGAGGATCTCCAAACACAGTCTTCAACCCCTGACGAGGTCGCTGAAACAGCCCGTCGAAACAGAGCGGATCTTATCGCTTACACGTATAATGAACCTACTGTTTTTACCGAATTTGTTCATGATTGTGCTGTGGCGGGAAACAAACGGGGTATACGGAGTGTGGTCGTTTCGAACGGATACATTAATACGGAACCCATTGATTGGCTTGCCGAGGTTGTTACTGCATACAAAATTGATTTAAAGGCATTTTCTGAATCATTCTACCACGATATAACCGGAGGTAATCGCGATAATGTGCTTGCCACCATCAAGAGGTTGAAAAGCCGTGGTATCTGGACAGAAATAGTTCATCTGACCATCCCGACTTTAAATGACCGTGACGAGGATTTTACCGGATTGGGGGATTGGCTGATGGATACTGTTGGTTCTTCGGTGCCTGTACATTTCACGCGGTTTCAGCCCATGTACCGGCTTACCGATTTGCCGGTGACTCCGGTATCGACACTTGAACGGGCCCGGGCGATTCTCATGGACAAAGGCATGAAATTTGTGTATATCGGAAATGTGCCCGGTCATCCTGCCAATTCAACGTATTGCCCGACCTGCGGGTCTGTCGTCATTTCCCGGATCGGGTTTTCCGTTGATGCCATACATATGAAAAACGGATCCTGTGCTAACTGTGGCACAGCAATTCCAGGTATATGGTCATAAAGAGAGGATGAGAGCAATGGTCAGGACATTTGTTTTTGCAGCAATGCTGATTTGTTGCGCGATTTTTACAATATATGCCATCAATGCACAGACTGGGCAGGGTCCAGCAGCAGGTTCCGTGATTTTGAATCAGAAAGATATTCGGCCTGCCCTGATGGCTGGTACCTGGTACGAAAAGGATGCGAATGTACTGAAAAAGACGGTGCAGGGGTATATCGATAATGCGAAGATAACGACCAGTGGAATCGGGACGGTTGTCGGGTTGATTGTCCCGCATGCGGGCCATGTCTATTCCGGTCCGGTTGCCGGTTATGCGTATAAAACCATTGTCGGGAAAACGTTCGATACCGTCATCATTATTGCGCCGAATCATGTCGACCCGCGGCTCAATTTCACCTCAGTATATACCCGGGGCGGTTATCAGACGCCGCTGGGAATAGTTCCTGTTGACGTTGAAACAGCGAAGGCAATTGTTGATTTTGATACAAAAAACATCATTCGTGCCTCTGATTTAGGTCATGTCACAGATTATAATGGAAGCTATGAACACGCGATCGAAGTTCAACTCCCGTTTCTTCAGGTTGCGCTTGGCAAATTCCAGATAGTACCGATAGTCATGGGAAATCCTGACTCAGGGACGCCCTCCAGCCAGGAACTTGGCGCGGCGATCGCTCAGGCGGTCAAGGGGAAAAATGTGCTGATCATCGCTTCCTCTGACCTCTCTCACTACCATGACCTGAAAACGCTGCAGAAACTCGACAATGTCGCCCGTGTCCGTATCGAAGAGTTTGATCCCGATGGTTTTTTGAAAAGTGTTTCCTCCGGTGAAACCGAGGCGT
>CAISVC010000743.1 GCA_903888815.1 uncultured Fibrobacterota bacterium | reverse complement strand
TTGTCGGCGAGCTGCCCGGCGATGTCTTTACTTTCCTGCTGCAGTCTTTTTTGCAGCGCCAGTTTCGGGTCGGCGGGAGGCTTCGGCTTACGCTTGGGAGGCTGTCTGACCGCAATCCAGCCGCGGCCGTCGTCATATTCCTCTTCTTCCGGCTCAATTTTCGCAGCTTCCGGTTCGGGTTCTTTTTCTGCTGCCGGCAGCTGTACACCGTGCTCTTTGCGGTATAGATAACCGGCGTAATCGCCGGGGAATACCTCCGGCACACCGGCTTGAATTTCGATTATCTTATTGGCTGTCTGTTGTATCAGGGTGCGGTCGTGGGTAATCAGACAAATCGTCCCCCGGTAAGCCTCCAGTGCGTCGGTCAGAATTTCCCGCGAGGCAATGTCGAGGTGGTTGGTGGGTTCATCCATCAGCAGGAAGTTGCTCGGCTGCATTAATATTTTAGCGAGGGCGACACGCGCCTTTTCCCCGCCGGAAAGGACCGCCACCGTTTTGCGGACATCGTCGCCGCTGAACAAAAACCCGCCGAGGACGCGTCTTAGGTTCTGTTCTGTCTGGTCGGCCGCTGACCTTGCCAGTTCCTCCAGCACGGTATTCTCCGGCTTCAGCAGGTCAAGCACATACTGCGCATAATAAGCCGTGACGACACCTACGCCCAGCACCCGCGCGCCTTCTTCAAAGGGCAGCACACCGGCCAATATTTTTAACAAGGTTGTCTTACCCGCGCCGTTCGGGCCGACCAGTGTCACTCTGTCGCCGCGCTCAATCGTGAGGTTCAGGTCGCTGTAGACTACTTTGTCGCCGTAGGCCTTGCGGATGTGACGCAAACTAATGACCTCCCGGCCGCTGTGCGGCGGCTCGGGAAAGGAGAAATGTATTTTTTTAGTTGTGCGCGGAATGGTAATAGTCTGGATTTTTTCCAATCGTTTAATGCGGCTCTGTACCACACTGGCCTTGGTCGCCTGCGAACGGAAACGGTTGATGAACTTCGTCTCTTTCTCGATGAGTCTTTCCTGACGCTTGGCTGAAGCCTCTAACATCTCCATTCTTTTCTGCCGCTCGATAACATAACTGTCGTAATTGCCGTGATGCAAGACAACTTCACCCGGCTCGATTGCCAGCACTTTCGTCACTACGCGATTAAGGAAGGCACGGTCGTGGGATGTCACCATTACGGCGCCGCGGTAAGATGCCAGGTACTTTTCGAACCAGATTTGCGCTTCCAGGTCGAGGTGGTTCGTCGGTTCGTCCAGCAGTAACAGGTCCGGTTTAATCAACAGGAGCTTGGCCAGTTCGGCGCGCATCAGCCAGCCGCCGCTGAATTCGCTCAAGGGTCTACGATAATCCGTTTGCTTGAACCCCAGCCCGGAAAGGATGGCCTGCGCTTCGTGGTGGACATCATACCCGCCCGCCAGTTCATAACTGTGCTGTAGTTCGCCAAGCTGATTCAGGAGCTTGTCGTGGTTCGTAGTGTCGGTGTCTTCCAGCGCTTTGTGGACGTCGTTCAGTTTGTCCGCGATGGACGTAATTTCTGTAGAGGCGCTCTCCACATCTTCCAGTAAAGGTCTGCGGGAAGTGGCATTGATGTCCTGGCGTAAATAGCCGATGGTACCGTCCTTGCGTTTGATAATTTGACCGGAGTCGGGCAAAATTTCGCCGGCGATGATATCGAACAGCGTGGTTTTGCCGGAGCCATTCGCGCCGATTA
>CAISVC010000742.1 GCA_903888815.1 uncultured Fibrobacterota bacterium | reverse complement strand
GTTTGCTTATTCGATCTAACAGGACGGCTTGTAACGACGCTGTTTACAGGGCGGTTATCCTCTCTACATCTAACGCTCCCGTTGAACCGGGAAGAGATACGGCCGGGTACTTACTTAATAAGGGTATTATTGAATGACAAAGTTATGGTAACAGACAATAGAGTGATAGTCTATCAGTAGAAGGAAGTATGCAGTTTGCCCTGAAAGGTAATGCGTACGCCTTTTTCCGTGAATAAGAATACTGTTTTTCAAAGGAAGAGAGGGGATTATGAACAAACCGTTTGCCAACGCTGCGGGAACAACTCTTGCAGCAATTATTATCAGCGTCCAAATGTGCTTTGGATTGAGTGCCGGTTCCTATACCACGAACACCGATGGAGTCACCTTTACCTGTACGAACGCGTACGGCCCCACCTTTGAAGCGGAAGCCGCGGCACTTTCTGGGACTGCCGTTGTCGCCACTGATCATACAGGATATACGGGAACGGGTTTCGTTGCGGGCTTTATCAACAGCACCACGGCCCAGGTGCTTTTTACCGTTACTGCACCGTCCGCAGGCCAGTATGGTGTGCAGCTCAAGTATTCCGCGGGCAACGGAGCATCATCCAACACGGGACTTTACATCAACGGCAGCCAGATAAAAACCATTTCCTGTCCAGCAACCGCCTCGTGGAACACATGGTCAACGGAGACGGAAACGGTCACCCTGAACGCAGGGAGCAATACCATTGCATACAAAGCGGTCACTTCCTCGACGGCATGCATCAACCTGGACAATATCACGATACCTTCGATCAGCGGCACCATCAACGCAGGTATTATGAAAGTTCAGATCTGTCAGGCGGATATCGTTCGCATCGCTTATTCACCGACGACAACCATTCCCACGCGGCCTATTGCGGTTGTCAACAAAACATGGGCAACGCCGACCTTTACGCTGACGGAGTCCGGTGATACGGTTGCCCTGCAAACGAGCAGAATCAAGGTGAAAATCAGCAAGACGACCGCCAATGTGACGTATACCGATTTAAGCAATGCAGTCATCCTTTCTGAGTATGATAAATCGACCACGCCAGCCACCGTTGAAGGGATAAGCACGAATACTATCACTGCAACATTCAATTCTCCGGCCGATGAAGGGCTGTACGGCCTGGGCCAGCATCAGGCGGGCAAGGTAAATTATAAGGGCCAGACTGAAACATTAGATCAGGATTATGGAAGTCATTCGACTGCTGTTCCGGTATTGGTTTCCACGAAAGGATACGGAATATTCTGGGACAATTATTCGAAAATCACTTTTACCGGAAATATCTCCAGCAATACGCGGTATTCTTTCTCCTCCGAATGCGGCGACGTTCTTGATTACTACTTTTTCTACGGCCCTGAAATCGATCAGGTCATTTCCGGGTACCGGACCGCGACCGGCAAGGTCCCGCTTTTCCCGAAATGGGGCTACGGTCTTATCCAGTCAAAAGACCGCTATGGCTCTCAGACGGAGTATCTCGGGGTCAAGGACGGATACCGGAACAACAACATCCCGCTCGACTGCATCGTCCAGGACTGGCATTACTGGGACGGCGCGGGGCAGCAGGGCTGTTACTGCTTTAATACCAGCTACGGCAACGTCAAGAGCACGATAACCCAGATGCACAGCGCGAACCTCCATACCATGATCTCGATATGGAGCCAATTAGAACAGGGCTCGCCGCCATTTAATACATTCAACACTAATGGATGGCTCTGGCCGTCCGATGGGACTACCCATTTTATCGATGCCTATAGTTCCGCAGCCCGCGAAGCCTTCTGGAATCTTATCCGCGATGCCCTTTTCGATCCCAACGTGCAGGGATGGGACGCCTGGTGGCTGGACAACGATGAACCCTTCCCCTATCCGAACGGTTTCAACCGGCGTACCCTCACGACCGCCATGGGAAAAGGGGTCCTGTTTTATAACACGTATACGTTCCCGATGAGCGAAATGGGCTATAAGAACTGGCGCAGGGACATTCCAAACAAGCGGTTTGTCATGCTTCACCGCGCCAACTTCCCGGGCCAGCAGGCCCATTCGACAATGCAGTGGAGCAACGATATTAATTGTGATTGGCCCACGCTTGTCAACTCCGTCCCCTGCGGTCTCAACTCCACGCTTACCGGTATACCTTACTGGTGCACGGATATCGGCGGCTACTGGGGTAGCAGCGGCATCGATTGGAGCACTGCCGCGAACAATGAGCTCTTTACTCGCTGGTTCCAGTACGGATCATTCTGCCCCGTGTTCCGCATTCACGGCAACGGTCCGGGCAAGGAGCTATATCAGAATCAATGGTCCGCAACCACCAAGGCCAATCTGCTGTTGGCTGATAAACTCCATTACCGTTTGATGCCCTATATCTATTCACTTGCGTGGATGACGGCCAATAACGACTATACGCCCATGCGCCACCTTGTGTTTGATTTCCGCACCGACCCAAATGTTAAAAGCATCGGCAACCAGTTCATGTACGGACCTGCAATCATGGTAAGTCCGGTCACCACGCTGGGCTCCATCTCGCGTTCGGTATATCTTCCGGCCGGGACGTGGTACGATTTCTGGAGCGGAGCGAGCATTACCGGAGGTACGACCATTGCCAACGCCAGCGCTCCGCTGAACCACATCCCGCTTTACATCAGGGCGGGATCCATCGTTCCCATGGGGCCGGAGATCCAGTATTCGACCGAGCGTACCGATACCATCGAGCTGCGGGTGTACCGCGGCGCGAACGGCAGTTTTACGCTCTATGAGGACGAAGGGGACAATTACAATTATGAAAGCGGATCGTACGCGACCATTCCGATGACCTACAATGACGCGACAGGTAAAATAACCATCGGTGCGAGAAGCGGCAGTTTCACCGGCATGCTTTCGAACCGCGTTTTCACTGTCGTTTTCGTAAGCACCGGCCACGGGTCCGACGAACCTAAGACAGCTTCTCCGGACTGCATCGTGAATTATACCGGCATCGGGGTAACGGCCTGCCCGGCGACAGGCGTTTGCGCGAAATGCGGGGCACGGAGAGGCATGACGCCGAAACACGTAACCTTTAAAACGGTACAGGAGAGGATCGCTCTTGCGCCTGAATTTTCGGGCAAAGTAAAGGAAATCGCCCTGTACGATATATCAGGACACCTCCTGCGGAAAATGGTCACCAGGAAACAGACCCTCGGTATCCACAGGGATTTCGGCCTGCCGGCGGGCGTCTATATTGTTCATGTCAAGGTAGTCCGGTAAAACGTGACCGGGTCAAAGGGCGAGTCAACGGGTCCGATGACAGTATTCGCTGTCAGCTATTACCTCGTGAGGGGAGACGGCATTATGAAACGAAAGGAAAATAGTACTATCATTTTGAAACCAACTTCGTATAAGTAAAAACGGTCATCATATTAATTCAAACAGGAGTCCGGGCAATGAGAAACAAAATTATGACAATGTTTTCATCCCTGTCGGTATTCTGCTTTTTATCACGGCCTCTTTCGCGGAAAATCCGGTCGTTCAAACCAATTTTACCGCGGACCCGGCTCCGATGGTGTACAACGATACGGTGTTCCTTTATACGGGCCATGACGAGGACACCACCCCGAGTAGTGGATTTTATATGCACAATTATCTGCTCTATACCTCAACCGATCTGGTCAACTGGCGGGACCGCGGAATAGTAGCGTCCCTTAAGAATTTCAGTTGGGCACCCTCCAATGGCGCCTGGGCCGCCCAGTGCATTTACCGGAATGGAAAGTTTTATTATTATTGCGCCATCCAAGGGTATGGAATCGGCGTGCTGGTTGCCAACACCCCTTATGGGCCGTTTACCGATCCGCTAGGGCATGCATTACTCAACCATAGCTGGAATGATATCGACCCTACCGTGTTCATCGACGATGACGGTCAGGCCTATATGTATTGGGGAAATCCTGAATGTTATTGGGTGAGGCTGAACCAGGATATGATTTCATATTCGGGCAGAATTGATTCACTCGTCCCGCGACTGTCGACATATCAGGAAGGTCCGTGGTTTTACAAGAGGAATGGCAATTACTACCTGGCATGGTCGTCGACCTGCTGTCCGGAAGGCATCGGGTACGCGATGAGCACCGGCCCCACCGGACCCTGGACGTACAAGGGATCGATCATGGACGGCAACCCCAATTCTTCCGGGAACCAGCCGGGAATCTTCGATTACAAAGGGAAATCATATACCTTCGGTTTCAATTATGCCATTAATTTTTCCTTGACGACCGTTCATCGCGAAAGGCGTTCGGTGTGTTTGGCAACACTGACCTATAATGCCGACGGCACGATTCCGAAAATCCCCTGGTTTGGAGGGAACTTGCCTGAACCGGGAGTGCCTCAGGTCGGCAATTTCAATCCGTACGACACCACGCAGGCCGAAACGATCTGCTTTGAAAGAGGAGTTAGAACGGAAGTATGCAGTGAGGGGGGCATAGATGTCGACTCGATCCATAACGGAGATTTCATAAAGGTGAAGGGCGTAGACTTCGGTTCCGGCGCGAACTCCTTTATTGCACGGGTGGCGTCAGCGACAAGCGGCGGGAACATTGAGCTCCGGCTGGATACCACGACAGGGACCCTGGTGGGAACCTGTTCTGTTGCGGGCACCGGCGGCTGGCAGACATGGGTTACACGAACTTGTACCGTCACCGGTGCGACCGGGGTGCATAATTTATACCTGAGATTCACCGGCGGCAGCGGTCTCCTGTTCAATTTCAACTGGTGGAAGTTCACTTCCGCAACCGGAATCAGGATAATGAATGAAAAAAATAGTGATCAGAGGAATTTCTTAAAAGTTAGAACTTGTTCAGGTAATACAACATCACTGTATCTGGATTTCGATTCTTCGATTCCGCAAGGGGAAGTACGTGTCTGCCTGTTTGATTTACAAGGCCGCCTGGCAACCGTCCTGTTTGCCGGCCGATTGTCATCCAGTCAACTTGTGCTGCCCGTGAACCGGCCGGGGATACGAAACGGCACTTATATTATAAAGGCGTCATTGAACGACAAAGTTATCTTGACGAGCGATATCATGATATTCTAATAAGAAAAATGCAATCGAATTATGTGCTTCCCCCGGTCACAATAGTATGTCTCTCTATCGGGGGAAAACGTAGCTTAATACGTTGATGGAATCAAAGTAAATAACGGAGGCATTATGAAAATGCGGGTATTTTGGACGCTTCTGACGGTGGCAACTTTATGCCAAGTGCTGCAGGCGCAGACCAATAAGTATTATCCTTCAGGCCGTTCGCCGCTTCTGGCGACCAGTTATGTAAAACTGCCGTTCGGCGCGGTGAGACCGCAGGGCTGGCTGAACACCCAGTTAAATCTTCAGGCAAACGCAATGACGGGCCACGTTGATGAATTTTATAATCCCCTTAATAGTCTCGCCGGAACTAACCGTACGATTGAATATCTTTACTGCTTTTATGAAGGTCAAATGGCGCTGGCGTACCTGATGAACAATTCGACGCTCATCACTAAAGCGAAAGCCAATGTTGATTATATCATAAACAGCGCCACAGCAGACGGCAATTTTCTCGGCACGACCGAGGCGTTCGACCATGTCGCATTATGCAGGGGTCTGATCGAATATTACGAAATCACCAATGACAGCCGGGTCATTCCTTTTCTGACCAACTATTTCCATTATGTTAACACGTCGGGTTTGACCGGCAATATGTGGTCGACGGACCGGAAGCCGGAACATACGGCCGTCGCGTACTGGCTGTACAATCATACCGGCGATACAATAGTTCTCAGCGCGATCACGAAAACGTGCATGACCCAATTGACCGGTTGGCGCAATAATTACGAAACTTACACCTTCACTGATTCCACTGCTAAAGTAACAAGCTATCCTGAGTATGTTCATAATGTCAACATCGGACATGCGTTCAAGTATGCATTGTATTATCTGCAAAGCAAGGATGCCACCTATAAGGACATCTACGTTAAAGGACTTCCTGCCGTTGACAAGTACCACGGCCAGGTCGGTGGCAGATTCAACGCCGATGAAAATTATGAGGGAAAACAGCCCACGCAGGGAATGGAAACATGCGGTATCGCCGAGATGTCGTTTTCCATGGAAAAACTGTTTGAGGCCTTTGGCGATATACCGGTTGCGGACCGCGCCGAGTTTCTTGTGTTAAACTGCTGGACCGGTTGCAATACTGCCGATATGTGGGGGCACCAGTACGATCAACAGGCGAACCAGATAAAGTGCAGCAACGAAACAAGGCCCTGGAACAACAATAACTCAACGTCTAACCTTTTCGGGCGTGAGCCCAATTGGCCGTGCTGTCTCTGCAATGTACATCAGACATGGCCGCGCTATGTTGAACACATGTGGATGGCGACGCAGGACAACGGTCTGATGGCTTCACTGTACGGGCCCTGTCAGGTTACGGCGCAGGTTGGATCTGATACGGCAACAGCAACGATAACCGAAAGCACCGAATATCCGTTCGACGGCAAGATCGGTTTTAAAGTTACGGTATCAAAAAACGACTCTTTCTCGATCAGTTTCAGAATCCCGCAATGGGAAAGCAGTGCATCTGTACAGATTGGAACGACCACGGCGACCCCGGCGGCCGGGACCGTTTACAGACTAAACAGAACGTGGCATACTGGCGACAGCGTAACGGTCACCTTCCCCATGAGTATTCGCTCCGAATACCGATGGAACCACTCTATAAGCGTCATGCGGGGTCCGCTCTGGTACAGTCTTAAAATCGGCGAAACATGGACCCAACAATCATCGTCGTCGAATTATCTGGGTTCCAAAGACTGGGCGATCAGCCCGACCACTGCCTGGAATATCGGCTTGAAAATCGATCCTGCGAACCCGAACGGTTCCTTTACAGTAGTGCGAAATGCGATATCAACAAGCGCGCCGGTTGCGCATAAAGGGGAACAGGTCTACCTTCCGGGCTCCGGTGCTTTCACCACGTGGGCGCTGGACCCGCCTGTGGTATTAAGGGGCCAAGGAAGAATATTGACCGGCTGGACCACGAACGCCACATATCCTGGAAACGCCAATGATCCGCTGGTAAGCCCGCTTGCGTCAACGGTTGCGGGAAGGGACACCAGCATAGAACTCATTCCCTATGGCTCTGCCAAACTGCGCGTGACTGAATTTCCGTGGATCAGTACCCCTGTCGCAGTTCTCTCCCACGACAATCAGATACCCAAAGTGCCGGAAGTGATGGTCACTGCCGTGAAAAGCAGGAAATGCCTGTTTACGGTTAATACGGCCGGCCGTTTTGACCTGAAGGTTTTTGATATTGCCGGCAGGGCAGTATATCATATAAACGCGGAGGGGCCGAAATCTTTCGTGTTGGAGAGGGGTACCATACATAAAGGGACGTATGTGGCGCACATCGTCTCTGGCGGCAGGAAATTTGAGAAAAAGATATTGATTGTACAGTAACTATAATGGGTAAAAATCGGAAGGCTGAAGGATGGTCGTGCTTTAATAGCAAAATCGACGAGGTCCGCGTTTTGAGCGCAGTTCCCTCGGCATAGCCGAGGGAACTGATTCGTACCATTGACCTTTATCTTCTTGGCAGGATGGTCAATCTCGCCGCCAATTTTAAATCCCGAACCGTTCCGAGCGCTACGAAATAAATCCCCGAAGGCAATTCCGAACAGGTCATTTCGCCGGCCGCGTTCCGGATTGCGACCCGTTTGACAAGTTCACCCTTTGCCGAAAACATCGAAATGCATGAAGGGAGGCGTGAGACGCCGTTCCACCGGATGATCCCGTTTGCGACCCGGAGCTTTCCCGATACAAGGGACGATGCCTGCCGTTCCTGAAAGACGGATGTCACCGCTTTAGGACCCGGCGCAGGCCAGGTAAATACTATTTGTCCATTCACCTTTGACTTCGACATTAACCATGGAACAAAATACGGGCTGAAGTAGCATGCGAACCAACCGGAGGCATGATCGCCGCCATTTATCTCTTGATATAAATACTTTGAGCCGGCGGCAACTGCACGTCTCAGCGAATCTTCAGAAACAGTGCCCGTAACGTTTGTTATACGGTGACTCGCATCCAACGATGAGTAAAAACTCACCACTGGAATGCCGGCATTTATCGTATTCGTGACGAGATGTCGGTCGGAATCAGGAGGGACCGTTACATCGGCGCTCCCGTGAAAGATCCAGAACGCCATTTTCGTCATGACCGATACGGTCATGAGCTTGTTTTCTCCGGCACAGGGCCCCGATGCGGCGAATTTATCGGGGTAGGTCATCATGATACCCTCGGTGCCCATACCGCCCCACGAAAGTCCGCCAACGTAAAGGCGGGTGGTGTCTATGGGATAAACCCTGATAAGGGAGTCGATGACCTTGACTGCGGCAACCGCGGTCGCAGCGGAATATCCTAAATTTCCGGCAAAATAGTTGGTCCACTCGAGATTAGCCGGGCACTGCGGATACAAAACGAACGGCTTGTACTTATTTTTTACGCTGTCGAGCATCCACTGGTGCGAGATATCGGAATTGTCCACCTGGATCCGGTTGTCACTACCGCGCTCGCCGATACCGTGCAGGTTCATCACGAGCGGGTACCTATACTGTGTTGAGTAATTGCGGGGAACATACAAACGGAAATACATTGTCGTGGTGCCATCGGACAGCTTGGTGCTGCCGGCCAGACAGGAATCGCTCGGCGCAGAAAAAACGGGCGCGGGAGCAAGCAAGCCGAGCAGCAGACACGCGACCAATCCCGCAGAAGTCGCCATCAGCACGCCACGAAATTGATTATAATGCGTATCATTTACCTCTTTACTCCAGTTTGAATTTATAAGCCTATTTTCTTTGTTAAGTCGATTTTATTATTCACCGATACCCTTATCAGGTATGCGCCCGACCGTATTTCCGCACGATCCAACGGAAGCGTCAGATGATCGGAAGATAATCGTCCTTTAAACAGCGTCGTTACCAACCGGCCGGTTAGATCGAATAAGCAAACATTTAAATTCCCTTGAGGAATCGGCAGCGAGAAATCCATCTGGAGCGATACGATCTTTCCAGCACTAGTTCCGATTTTGATCGTATTTTCGCCTTCGCCTCTTTTCCCTATCTCTGTTCGTATTCCAGTTGCAGAATTGAATTTCCACCAGTTGAAATTAAACAGCATTCCACTGCCGCCGGTGAATCTCAGGTATAAATCATGCACCCCTGTTGCACCGGTGACGGTACACGTCCGCGTGGCCCATGTCTGCCAGCCGCCGGTGCCTTGAACTGAGCACGTTCCAGCCAGGGTACCTGTCTGGCTGTCAAGCCGGAGCTCAATATTCCCGCCGCTGGCTGCCGAGGCCGCTCTTGCATTAAAGGATGACGCGCCCGAACCGAAATTAACACCTTCTACTTTTATATAATCCCCGTTATGAATCGAGTCAACAGCTATTCCGCCTTCACTGCATACTTCTGTTTTAACGCCGGATTCCCAGCAGATCGTTTCGGCTTGCGTCGTATCGTATGGGTTCAGATTGCCCACACCCGTGACTACGCCGCCTGTCGTACCATTTATCGCCGGGATTGTACCATCGGCATTATACGTAAATTTCTCTATAGTGACTGAACGCTTGTAGCTGTGGCCGCCCGGCAGACCTGCATTATGGTAGAAAAAGTATGAATTACCGCCAAAGTCACATACTCCCGGATGAATGGTATTGCTGACCCCGCTTGGTTGCGTAGCCATGATTTGGCTCTTATAAGTCCACGGTCCAGTAGGACCTGAACTTGTGGAATAACGGATACATTCCGGAAAACCGGATGCGTAAATCAGATAGTACAACGAATTTCGTTTGTAAAACCAGGGCGCTTCTTCATAGTCCGGTCCAAACGCCGCGTCATTTTGAGGAAGACAACTTATGGAACCGCTACAAGAAATCATATCGGCATTGAGCTTTACCCAGTATAAAACATTGTTTCCCCAGTAAAGATACACCTGTCCGTCATCGTCGATGAATACCGTGGGGTCAAGGCCCCGCCAACTATGGGTCGCGTTGCATCCGGTCATCTGGCTGGCAGTGATAAGCGCCCGACCAAGCGTATCCTTAAAAGGCCCAATTGGGCTGTTTGAAACAGCAACTCCTACGGCGACTCCGCCCGAGGCTGTTGTAGAAATGTAATAATAAAACTTGCCGTTCCGGTAAATAACCTGGGCGGCGTCCGCGTCGCCGGAAGACCAACTGAATGCGCTGGTGGGGAGAACCACGCCATGATCAGTCCAGTTTACCATGTCTTTTGAGGAATAACATTTCCAATTGCGCATCAAATATCCGTTGCTTGGGGCATTGTCCGAGTCATGCCCAATGTAAAGGTATACCGTACCGTTATACACCATTGGGGCAGGATCAGCGGTATAGCAGGTTTGCACGACTGGATTGTCCGCAAAGCACGCAGACGTCATCATAGTTACAACAATCAGGGCTGCTGCTGCAATTTTTAAATTTCTTTTCATTTTTTTACTCTTTAATAAGCGCTATTATCTCGCAACCACCACTGATAGTCGCTTCCAACATCAGACCTTAAGG
>CAISVC010000741.1 GCA_903888815.1 uncultured Fibrobacterota bacterium | reverse complement strand
CTGCGAGGGAGTAGGTAACCAACGTTGTTCGGGTCATTACTGTTTTGCCCTTCAACAAGCCTACCATTTTCTGGCTGTTGCCGTCGAAATCGGTTATCGACAGGGAAAAGTGCCGATATAAACAATCCGATCAATTCAGAGGGTGTTAGGGGTCGTTTAAAAAAAGAGTTTCCGTAAAAAACGAGTTAATTTCATTTTTGCTGTTTGAAAGGTAACCGGTGAGCAGGCAAGACGTAACAAAAAAATCAAACCCGGCGGAGAAACGGGAGATCTTTTTCTTTCATTGGTTTCATGTTTTAAGGAGCCAAGCCCGTCTTTGAATGCCGTATTTTCTATTTTTCTTTTTCCAAGCAGATATTCCCATAATTCCAGATGTTTTTTTGCATAATTGCTCCACGTCCATTCCGCGACTGATCGTACGAGACGTTTTTTTTCTTCCTCTATGCGATGCAATATCGCAGTGATGTTTTCCGCTGTTCCGTCCGTGGGATACGTTACTCCGCCTTCCACGTCAAGGTGATATCCCTGGGGACTGACTATTGTTTTAACACCGGCCGAAAGCGCATCTAAAAAACCCATGGAACCTTCATCAAACGAATAGTACAAACAATAATCGAACGAAGGAACAATTTTTATATAGAGCGCATAGTCGAATTGTTCATAATAGTCAACCTCAAATCCGCAGGCAGTCATTTCCGCAACAATTTTTTTCCAGCCGGTTCCCATTATTTTAAATGCGAACAGCTCCGGCGATATTTTTTTTATCACTTCGCTCAGGACATTTTGCCGTTTTCTGCCGTCATTATAGGTTCTGCATGTTATTCCAATGATGGTTTTACGCGGTCGGATAATTCCGTCATGAGCGGGGTTTACGTAGCATATTTTTTGCGGCGGTATGCCGCCGGAAACAAGTTTATGCATCGTATCGGCAGACATGCAGATTCCCAAAGCCGCGTTTTTTAGCTGGTTTTTTAATAAGGTGAATTTCTGGAGGGAGTCGACATGCGTTATCATCAGGGTGTCTGTTGAACAGCTTTTCCCATTGAAGCCTGAATAAATCAGATGGTGGTTTATTTCAGCGTCAGGATCGGGCGTTTGTGCGATAGCTGCTTCAACGGCGAGCGAGGATAATTCCTTTTGCAGATTCCGGGCGAATTTTCCGACAATCCATTCATGAACATTTTCGTAGCATATGATTCTGACCTTCATAGAACAGAATTATCACTTTCTAAATCATAATACCGCGCATAATTACCAAAAACGTTCATTGCATAATCTCCTTTACGGCGGCTGCAACCTCATGTATCTGCTCATCCTGCAGGGCCAATCCGCTCGGGAGGTAAAATCCCCGGAGTGCCAGGCGTTCGGCAACCGGGCAGCTGATACCTTTAAACAACCCTCTTTTCTGCAAGCAGGGCTGAAGGTTCATGGGATAGAAAAAGTGTCTCGTTCCGATTTTTAATTGCTGTAATCTCTTCATCGCTTCCGCGGCATCAAACGGTATGGTATGTTCCAGTACAACACCATAAACCCAATAAATATTTTCAGCATATTCGGTTTTTTCAACGGGAAGCTGGAGGCCCCTGATATCCTTCAGCAGGTCGTTGTAGCAACGGCCGATTTCCCTTTTTTTCAATATAAATTCGTCAAGACGTTCAAGCTGCGCCAGTCCCAGGGCGGCCTGGAGGTTCGTCATTCTGAAATTCCATCCCAGATTTTCATGGATGAACCGTCGATCATGGTCAAAGCATAAATTCCTGAGCGATCTGCACTTTTCGGCAAGGAGCGTATCATTGGTCAGCACCATGCCCCCTTCGCCGGTGGTAATATGCTTGTTCGGATAAAAACTGAATGCCGAAATATCGCCGAAACTGCCGCAATAGCGGTTTCTGCACGTCTGGCCGATCATTTCAGCGGCATCTTCGATTATTTTCAGGTCATAGTTGCGGGCAAGATACATGACCGGCCGCATATCAACCGGCAACCCGTATATATGCACGATCATGATGGCTTTTAAATTTCTATCGGTCCTTTGAAGTTCTTTTTTAATGGTATCTTCAAGCTGATTCAGGTCCATATTCCAGGTCACGGGGTCCGCGTCAATCAGCACAGGGCATGCTCCGGCCCTTACTATCGCGGCAGCACAGGAAATGATGGTAAACGCCGGCATAATAACCGAATCTCCGGGGCCGATGCCCAGTGCGGCAACGGCCGTTTCCAGGGCAGCCGTTCCGCTTGAAACAGCGATTCCATAGTTCCTTCCTGTTTTTTCCGAGAACCGGATCTCAAATTCTTTTACATACGGCCCTTCTGATGAAATCCATCCGGTTTCGATGCACCGGGTAAGATATGCCAGTTCATTCCCGTTCAGTAAAGGCTCATTTACCGGTACCATATTTTATCCTTTGTCAAAAACTATTTTTACCCTGGAACTGGCAATATGCGGAAAACGGGTTTTGTCTTTTTCGCCCACATAGGGGCCTTGTTTTACTTCGATCATTTCCGACTCCTCGATCATTTCAAAGCCATGGCCCCCATATCCAAGCAGCACGACATCCCCGGGGAGAAGAATCCTGCTTTCGATATACTGCTTGTCGTCATCATAGTAATCAATGCGTACCTTGCCGGATTTGACGAAGATCGTTTCTTTGGTATACACCACTTCGCGGGAAACCTGATTATGAACGTGAGGGGGGATAACATAATTTTTAGGCCGTTTCATATATGCAAGCTGCTGTGAAAATTCATCCGGGGTAAAAAATTCAATTCCCTCTTTCGAAAAACCGGAACGGATGATTACCGACAGCAATTTGTTGCCGTGAATGAGTTTTTCGACCATACCTGGTCCCCTTTTTTATGTGGTTTTTATTCCGAATCCGGAACCAAAAATCTGCAATCAGCTTTAACGATTATAGCGGGGTGTACGAATAATTGAAAACCTGAAGTTGAGAATTAAGAACAGGAATCCTGCTTTTTATTGTTTGCGCCCGGGTAACGAAAATTCTTTTTTAATTTTCAGGAT
>CAISVC010000740.1 GCA_903888815.1 uncultured Fibrobacterota bacterium | reverse complement strand
CTTTGCTTATTTTTAAAATATCAAAGATTCTACTTTGAAGTTCGGGATCATGGATCCTGATGCTGCCCCCGGCGATTTCTGATCCGTTTAAAGCCAAATCATAGGCTTTTGCCTTAACTTTCTCCGGATCTTTGCCTAATAAATGGACATCCTCGTCTTTTGGTGAAGTGAAAGGATGGTGTTCCGCATTTAAATGGCCTTCTTCGTCGTTCTACCGTTTTTCAGGATTATCGAAACTTTTTCCCAAAAGCCGGTTGTTTGGCCGTTATAATCTTACCTTTTACGACCCTGATGAGCTCACTGAAGTTGATTGTGTCAATGGAGCATTCATGATGGTGCGTGGCAGCATCATTGCGCAGGTAGGGCTGCTTGATGAGGATTTTTTTTTCGGCGGAGAAGACCTTGACTGGGCGTACCGTATCAAGAAGGCCGATTGGAAAGTATATTATTATCCTGGAGTTACGGTCCGGCATGTTAAACAGGCGGCGTTCCGCAAGAATCCGGGAGCGGCCTACGAGTTCGAACGGGCCATGTGGCTCTTTTATCGCAAACACTATAGGGCTCATACACCCCGCTGGCTCGATTATATGATACTCGCGAGTCTGGCGCTGCGGGGCGGAATAAGGCTTTTGCGTGAAATGCGGCGTGCCATAACGGCAGACAGGTTGTTGAGTAACAGCAGGTCATAGAGAATGAAAAGCGAACAGGTCAGAACCATCAATAAAGCGATTCTTGTCGGAAGCGATGCGTTTTGGAGCTTTATTGCCTTTGTGTTCGCTTACTATCTCCGTCTTACATTGCCTTTACTGCGACCGACCCAGGGTCTTGCTACGCTTCACGGCTATTTCCCCATGATGCTTTCGCAGGCGTTTTTCATCGTGGGAATATTTTTCCTCTACCGTTTGTATCATCAACCCCGCGCGCTCCTGTTTTTCGACGAATTGTATTCGGTTTTCGGAGCTGTTTCAGTAAGCTTTATGATGTCGATCGCGACGACCACGGTGATGCTCAAGAACAGCGATCTTCAGATTAACTTTTCCCGCGGAATACTCATCTACGCATGGATATCGTCGATCGTATGTATCATCGCCGCGCGTGCTGTTATCCACTGGACTTTCAGAAAAATGATGGCAGCCGGCATTGGCCGTGACCGGGTGCTTATTGTCGGTCTCGGCGACGCTGCCCGGCTTATCATACAGAGGATAAGGTCATCGTTGACCCAGGCATACCAGCTGGTTGGGGTTGTTGCGAGGAAGGAAAATGGATCCTCCCTTCCGGAGAAAATGTCCGATATACCCGTGCTAGGTGTTGCCGAGGATCTTCCCCGCCTTATTGCAGACCAGAGGATCGATGAGGTTATTATAGCGCTTCCTGAGGTCAGCCATCATGACATGGGTGAAATCATCGGATTATGCGACCGGAGTACAGTGAAAATCCGGGTGTTTCCTGATACATTTTTATATATCACAGGTCAGGTATCAATCGGCGAACTTGGCGGTCTGCCGTTGCTTTCGCTTCGTGACATTGAGATGCGCGGTTGGCGTCTTGCGGTCAAGCGGTTGACAGATGTTTTTGCAAGCTTCCTTGGGCTCATCGTACTCTCTCCGCTCATGTTCCTGGTTGCGCTCCTGATAAAATTGGGGTCGCGCGGCCCTGTGTTTTACGTTCAGGAGCGGATGGGGCTTGATGCCAAACCATTCAGAATGCTTAAATTCCGATCCATGCGCCAGGATGCTGAAATGAGAGGGCCGGGATGGACGAAACCCGATGACCCTCGTCGTACGCGCATCGGCGTTTTCATCCGCCGTTTCAATATTGATGAACTGCCCCAGCTCATCAATGTGTTTTTAGGGCATATGAGCCTCGTGGGTCCGCGGGCGGAGCGTCCTTATTACGTTGAGCAATTCCGGAAGAATATTCCCCGCTACATGAGCCGCCATAAGGAGAAGGCGGGTATGACCGGTTGGGCGCAGGTTAACGGTCTGCGCGGTGACACTTCGATCGAGGAACGAACGAGATATGATCTCTGGTATATCGAGCATTGGTCGCTGTTTCTCGATTTTAAAATCATCGTTCGACAAATATTCAGGCTTTTCAGCAGCAGAAATGCATATTAACAAATTTGATTTTTTTTGTTCCTTTCCAACCCATTAACTATATTTTGACACAACCCTTGGTGCAGCATCAAGAGCGGGCGAAAAGCCCGTTTTTGCTATGTACAGTAAAATTTCCGGGAAGATGGCATGGGTTCCATGATTCCTGAAAGCATAAAAGAGCTGATTGTTGCAAAGCTTGCGGAGCTGGGGTACGAGCCCTTTGATATCCGTTTTTTTCAGGCTGGGTCGCGTGCCTTAGTGCGTATCACGATCGACGCGCGTAACGGGGTGTCGGTCGGCGACTGTGAAAAGGTCTCAAACGAGCTTTCCCTGCTTCTTGATGTTGAAGATTTTTCGGCTGGCCGGCCATATACGCTGGAGGTGTCATCCCCCGGTATCGACCGGCCTCTTAAAACCGAGCGCGATTTCAGGCGCACGGCCGGCAGGTTCGTGGTGCTGCAGATGGCGCCTGTGTTTAACGGAAAAAAAACGCTCCGGGGGAAAGTAGTGAATTGTACGAACGTTGTTGTCCTATGCGAAATCGACGGTATCATCACCGAACTGCCGCTTTCGCTTATCGTCAGCGGAAAAGAAGAGCTACAGTTTAAATAAATCTGCAAAGGATATGAGGAATGGCGAAAAAAAGTAAAACGGAAGCGGTGAAAGCACTCGATATTGTTGCGGCAATCGGTGCGGTGACCAAGGAAAAAAGCATTTCCATGGATCTGGTACTCGACACCTTAAGGGATGCTTTGGCTTCTGCGGCGAAAAAGTATCTGGGGAGGCCGGCACGGGTGGAAGCCAGGGTCGATAAAGAGAAAGGCACGATCACCGTATCCATCCACCAGACCGTAGTGGAAACGGTTATTGACCCGGAAAATCAGATTTCGCTTGAGGAAGCGAAAGCGATTGACGCCGAACTCGAAGTCGACGACGAACTGATCCAGGACCTCGATATCGAGCAGTTCGGCAGATCGGCGATCCAGACCGCGAAACAGGTCCTGCTGCAGCGGGTACGCGAGGCGGAGCGGGATAAAATATTCGCGGATTACAACGAACGCATCGGGGAACTTGTTACCGGAACGGTGCAGCAGATTGACAAAGGGAATATTCTCGTTAATCTCGGCCGTACCGAATCGCTGCTGCCCTATCGTGAGCAGATAAGGAAAGAGCGCTACCGCCAGGGGCAGAACATCCGTGCCTGTATCGTCGAAGTCAAGAACAATCCGAAGGGGCCGATGGTGATCATCTCCCGTACCTGTCCGGAATTTCTGGCACGGCTTTTTGAACTTGAGGTCCCGGAGATATTCGATAAGACAGTGCGCATTGTTAAAGTCGTGCGCGATCCCGGGCATCGTTCCAAAATTGCAGTTACGACAAGTGACAGCAGGGTCGATCCGGTGGGTGCCTGTGTCGGAATGCGGGGTAATCGCGTACAGGCGATTGTCCGCGAGTTATCAAATGAACGAATAGACATTATAAGTTGGACCGATGAAATATCGCTCCTGGTGCGGCGGGTATTTTCTCCTGCGGAAGTAAAGCGTGTGATCCCGGTAGGTGAGAAAAAAATTGTTGTGGTGATACGCGAAGAGGATCTGGCGCAGGCTATAGGCCGTGAAGGACAGAACATCCGGCTTGCATCGAAGATGATTGAAAAGGAAATCGATGTGTTCGGTGATGAAGAGTTTACCGCCATGGCCGAAGAACAGCGGGCGAAAGCGCTCTCCGAGACCGCCCCGGAGGAAACGGCGGCGTCATTGACGGGGGAAGAACAGAGGAACGAAACGGGCGGCGCGGAAGCCGGGGAAACTGCGGCGACGGCCGACACTGGTACCTCTCCGGAGACGGCGGACGCTTCCCAAAAACCGAAAGACTGAGAAAGCGAACACGCCGGTAGAACGGTATACTAAAGGCAGGAATAATGGCAAAAGAAAAAGTGTACAAACTTGCTCAGGAGTTCAAGGTTTCAAGCGAAGCGCTTGTTCAGATGCTGCGCGGGATGGGTATTCCGGTCAAGAGCCACATGAGCACGGTTGATGAGAACCTGCGTGACGAGATTAAAAAGAAATTCGAACAGGAGCGGGCCGAGATCAAGCGGGAATACGAACGCAAGAAACAGATGCTCACCAAAGCGCGAGAGGATCTTATCGGTAAAGAAGCGGAGATCGCAGCTTCGGAAAAGGCGGCACCTTTGCAGGGGAAGGCGGCAGCTGCCGAGTCTGCACCGGCGACGCCTTCAGTTCACGATCAGGCGGTCAGGCGGGAGGCTCCCGTCCGGCATGCCGAACCGTTCCGGCGCTCGTTTGATCGCGAACATAGGCGTGACACCTATATGCCGTCAGCTTCCGGGGGAACCCGCTTTACTCCGCCGTCCGCTGCGCCTGCTCCCGGAACAGCAGGAGGAGGAGCTGCGGGCCGCAGGGACAGAGGCAAAAAAAAGGCCGGGAAGAAACGGTTTGAACGGCCGGAAATTAACGAATTCGAACTGAAAGCAAATGTTAAAAAGACGCTTGCAAAAATAGGGTCAGGTTCAGCACGGAAGAAATACAAAAAAGAAAGCAGCCTGAAGGAAGCAGGGGAGGAAAGCGACCGCAAAATCCTTAATGTCGCCGAGTTTGTAACCGGCAATGAGCTTGCCAATATGATGG
>CAISVC010000739.1 GCA_903888815.1 uncultured Fibrobacterota bacterium | reverse complement strand
CGTACACTTTCCGGCTTACACCATCATTACACGAAAGGAGCGGTGGCGGTATGAAGGGGTTCACGGTACTTATCCTCATCTCGGCAGGGTTATTGGCGTTGCGGTGCGGGGGAAACAGTAATCCCTCCGGCAGTGACGACCATCGGTCAGTCATCTTCAGCGATAATTTTGAAAATGGATTGTCGAAGTGGGATGTCTTCAGGAACGGCGTCTATGATACGTATGATTCGCTGCGAACCACGACCGGCGCTTTTCACGGCGGGAGCCATTCAGTGGTGAGCGACTCGAACCATTGCGGCATCATGAAACAGTTTACGAGTCTGGTCGATACCGGCGACATTTACTGCGAGTTTTATCTGATGGCCAAGGCCGCGGGACAAAGCGACTTCATGGTGTCACTGGCAAAACCGAGCGGCTCTTCCGGGGGCGATTCGTACTTATACGGCATGGGCTTCGGTTCGAATGATTCCCTTCTTTGCGCCTACTTTGACTATACCGATGGAACACACATGGTACATACGAAAAACATCGCCCCGATCCTGCCGGACCACTGGTTCAAATGCGCGGTGGAGATCAATTATCCTGCCGCGAAAATAACCTGGCGCGTCGATGGCGCAGTCGCCGATACCCTGCCGCTCCCGGCCCTCATGAACATACAGGTGCTTAAAATATACAGGGACGTAGCGGGCGCCCAGGGCCCGCTGCAATACTTCGCGGATGATATCACGATGTACCGCCCGAAATAACGTTACCATACGACCTCTTTACAGGGGGGATTTATGAAAGTTCGAATGCCAGGAAATAAAATCAGAGCGGCGCAATTGATCGCCGGTGGTATGCTGATTCTGGCGGCGGCGCTCTCCATTTGCGCGGGGACGCAGGCATCGTTCTATGTTTCGCCCGGCGGCAGCGATAACAATCCTGGCACCGAAGCGCTCCCCTTCAAGACGATCGCGAAGGCGCGCGATACGGTCCGTACCATGAACCGTACCATGACCGGTGACATTTACGTCTGCCTCCGGTGCGGAAACCATTACGTCACGACGCCGCTGCAGTTCACGCCGCTGGACGGAGGCACGAACGGATACAGCGTAATTTACAAAGCATACACCGGTGAAACGCCGGTCATCAGCGGCGGCGGCGTTCCGGTGACGGGGTGGACGGTATACAGCGGCAACATTTACCAGGCAACGCTCAACCGCGATACCAAGCTCAGGTTCTTGTATGTAAATGGCATCAGGGCGGCGATGGCCGAAGATACGTCGAAACACCCCAGCGCGGTCGCGACGTACGGCACGTACACCGTCGCCGGCACGGAACCGTGGGCCATGACGAGCGGCTCCACGCTCGACGGGCTGCAATTCAATCCAACCGATGTCGGCGTCTATGGCAATCCGGGCGACGTCGAGCTCGAATGGAACTGGCAGTGGTGCTTCAATATCATCTGCGCGAGAAATATTATAAGTCAAGGCGGCAGGACCGTCATCCAGCTCGGGCAGCCGTACGGCGCGATCGCGGCAAGACTGCGGTGGGGCTGGATCGGCGTAAACAACCAGAACGGGGTCGCCTACAAATACACCATCAAGAACGCGTTCGAGCTCCTCAAATATCCAGGACAATTTTATTTTAACAAGGTCACGCACACACTTTTTTACTATTCGAGGGGTGAAAACATGGCCACCGCAAAGGTCATTGCTCCGGTGAGCGAAGGCCTTGTACAGATCTTCGGCACCTCCACCTCTGCACGGGTCAAGAACCTGCAATTCTACGGGATCGCCTTCATGCATGACCACTACCAGATGTATGACGTTGCCGGCTCCAAGGGATTTATCGGATCGCAGAGCACCGCGGTCTTCTACCGTTTCCGCTCCGACGGCGACCATGCCGCGGACACCTTCAACAACGAAGACATCCCGCAAGGTTCCGTCTGGCTTCGGAACTGCGATTCGCTCCGCTTTGAGCGGTGCAAATTTTATCAACTGGGAAGCATGATCTCGCTCAATCTCGAAAATGACGTGAGCAATACCGCCATCATCGGCAACGTGTTTCGCGACTGCGCGGGAAATGCAATCAATCTCGGTCATCCGCAACATTGGAGGATCGGTGACGGCCCGAAGTTTCCGAGCGGCATGGAGGGGGTATGCAGGAACATAACAGTGAGAGACAATTTCATAAAAAATGTCTCGATCATGTACAAAAGGGAAGAAGGCATATCCGGCTATCATCTGCAGAACATTGTCGTCAGCCACAACCAGGTCGAATATCTGCCCTACGGCACGATCGCCATCGGATGGTACTGGGGCGCAAGCGGGAGCTGTCCGGCCTCGGCCGTGCCGCAGAACATCAAAATCGATTCCAACAGGGCGGGGAATGATCATCACTTCCTGGCGGATGGCGGAACGCTCTATTGTATGGGACCGACGCCCACGTCGGAAGTCGCCGGCAATTACGTGTACAACGCACCGATCCATTTGATGCCGGATGAGGGCGCGGGCTTCTGGACATTCAAGAATAATGTTTGTGAAAACGCAACCACCTATTGGCTGCTGATCTGGTCGGGCACGACGCACGATTGCCCCGTTGACAACAACTACACCAATAAGACCGGCATATGGAACAGCGGGACCAACTGTCCGAACACTAATCTGCATACCGAAACGGCCGCGCCGCCGTGGTCTTCGGGCGCGCAGTCGATAATCAATGCCGCGGGAATCGAATCCGCGTATAGTGATGTCAAGACCGATACGCTGTTGCCCCCGGATTGCCCGGTGGCGGTGAAGCCGGAGATGTCCGCGAAAAAAGCGGACGGAGGCGGTTTTTTCACCGTTGTTATCCTCGGGCATGTACTTCATTTACCCACGGTATGTTCCGGCAAATCGCTTGCATTTGAAATCTTTAACATGAAGGGCTGTATCGTGCTGAAACTTACCATGGGAAAAAACCGGGTGTTATACGGCAACACGAAAAAAGTTTTACAACGGGGTACGTATATTATCCGTTGTACGGGTGATAATGTCCATATTACCCGACGGTTGATGGTTATCAGGTAATCGGTTGTGGACACGTAATAGGGCGTGCCATGGAAAAATTCCATCCGTCATGCTGCCCGCCTGAAATAATATTGGTGCAAGACTGATAAAACCGAACAGCTTGACATGGGATACCCGGAACATGGCTGCTGGTTGCTATACCGTAAGAATGCCGGCCGGCATGAATACGCAGGTTAAAAGCATTACTCTGTTCAGGTAGTTACTCAATTGTCGACCTTACCCCAAAAAGTATCACACTTGGAATGAGAGTTAAGAAAAGGAAATTCCTATCATTTATCATTTTCTCGTCCCGGTGATGACCGCTGCGTCGTTTCATCAAGGCGTATGTGCCTTTACAAAATATATTCCTTGTCGTAATCCTATTCTGCTCAAATCAATGACTCGGGGTGAAGGGGCATCGATCCCCATCAAATACCTCCCTTTGCAGTCATAAAAACAGAAATGGCCGATAGGAATGCTCGCCCTGGCACATCCGTTTACAGTACGGTAGAAGTCTCTTTTCTGCAGACCGGAAGAACGGTTGCCCTGGCAGAACGGCCTGATTCCGCTTGCCGGGGGATTTACAAATCCCGCCAGGGCAAAGATCAGGGGGGACTGCCAGTTGATACAGATTTCGTTTACCTCATAGTTGTCTTGCACATCTACCCAGCTTTTTGCGCCGGGCCAGGAACCGCCGACAAGATAGCCGGGCCAGGGGTCTCTGATGTTGTCAGCACCCGACCGCCGGTCATGGGGATTCATCGGCGGATTGATGCCTAGGCCCGTGACGAACGAGCGGCAATAATAATTCCTTCCGAAAAGGTGGCCGATTGCGT
>CAISVC010000738.1 GCA_903888815.1 uncultured Fibrobacterota bacterium | reverse complement strand
CTGCATAAGCTGCCGTCTGCTTTTCACCGAGCAGACAGAGGCTCGCGAGGATCAGAGGATTATTGAGATACACAGGGCTGAGTTTTTTCTGCGCCGCAGGCTGCATGCAGCGCGCGGAGAATCGCTGGTAATCGATCGACAGGGGATCTGCGGTGCCGGCCAGCAGGAGATGGCCCGGATTGACATACCAGATAGAAGTATGCGGAAATACGCATTGAAAAGCACGGATGAGCTGTTTGAATTCGCGCTCCGGAAGGTTATTGGAGGGAAGCCACTGGCAGACAACGCCATGAGGGTTCAGCCGGTTTCTGCAGAGTTCATAAAATTCACGGGTGTACAAGTAAGGGCTCAGCCGGACATGTACCGCATTTGAAGTTATGATATCATAGCGGCTGCCGGTAGCAAGAAGATGATGCCGGCCGTCGTCGATGATCAGAGTAAATCGGGGTTTTGCAAGCAGGGTGTCGTTGTAGCTGCTGAAATACGGCGCGGAACCGATCTCCTCCTTTGCCAGTTCAACACAATCCACCTGCATGCCGGTTGACTGCAGTGATGCGGCAGTGACGCCGAGACCCAGGCCGATCACCAGCGCCTTTTCCGGTTCGGGGCAGAGAAAATAGGGGAGGTAGCCGAGAAGATAATGTACCTGCAGATCTCCGACCGTGGTATAGGCGGTATAAACGCCATTCACGTTGAGCATTTTTACGCCTTCGTGATCTTTTATCACCGCCACGGTTGCCGTCGTTCCTTCACGGTAATAGAGCAGGGTATTTCCAGGACGCATTGAAAAAGGCGTGCGTGATGAAAGAATTCCGCCTAACGGCAGTATTGCCGCTACTGCAATGATCCCGGCCCACCGATATAAACGCCGTGGCTGGAAGAAAAAACAGACCGCGCCGAGCAGAATATTGATGCCGGCGAGAACCAGGATGCTCCGGGTGATTCCAAAAAACGGAATAAGCAGAAAACCGGCGGTCAGGCTTCCGATAATAGTGCCGATCGTGTTTGCCGAATAGACCGATCCGATGCTGCGGCCGATTCCCTTTTGTGCCGCCGAATAGATTCTGTTTGCCACCGGCATAAGTGCGCCGATCAGCATGGTAGGAAGAGCCATAAGCAGCGCGGCCCCTGCAAACCGTGCAATTATTGCGGCAGACCAGTTATTGCCGGAACGGATCCATAGCCAGTCAACGATGGAATCCATCCGGTGGGGAAGATCGGACCCGGCAAATACCGTTATGCCGATGAACAGCTGTAAAAGTCCGAAAACAGCTATTGCATTCGAAAAACGCTTGACATAACGGGATAGCACCGCGCTTCCGACGCCCAGTCCCAGGAGAAACGTTGCCAGCATGAGGCTGAATGCATAGGTGTCGTTGCCGAGGTTGAACATGAGGGCGCGGGTCCAGAGAACCTCATACCCGAGAGAACAGAAACCCGAAAGGGCATAGAGCATGAGCATCAGAGGCCCGAATTTTATTTCCCGTGCAACAGTATCGGTTGATGTTTGTACAGCCAGGCCGGCAGCTCGAATGACGTGGACGGCGGTTGCTTTTCTGCTGAGGAACAGGGCGATGATTCCGATAAAAAAGTTGCTGAATACGGCAATAATGGCTGTTTCTTTGACGCCGAAGAGACGGATCAGTGCAAAACCGGACAGCAGACATCCTGCCATGCCGCCCAGGGTATTTAATCCGTACAGCATTCCGCTGAATCTGCCGACTTCGTATACGTCTGGAATTAAATGACTGCTGATTACCGGGAGCGTTCCTCCCATGAAGAATGCAGGAATAAAAAGCATCAGAAAGACGCACAGGTAAAGGATGGCTCCGGGCAAAAACGGCGCATGAAGTCTGCTCATCCCGATAAATGCGAATGAAGCGCACAGCGCGCTTGCTGCAATTATAAACTCCAGACAGGCGTACCTGAAGAGGTTATTGCCCGCTTTCCGGTCGGTCAGACGGCCGAAATAAAAGCTGCCGGCGGCAAGGCCGGACATAAACGCAGCAAGGACGATGCTTGTGGCATAAACGGTCGCGCCGAAGACAAGCCCCAGGGTGCGGACCCACAGCACTTCATAGATAAGGCCGCACATACCGGAAACAAGGAAAATCAGATAAATCGGGAAATGGTGCATATATCCGCCATCCTTGATAATACATCACGAGTGAAGTGTTCAACGACCTGACGGCCCGATGTGTCTGGCAATCGGCCGGGGTCTTTTATAGATAATATATTTCCGCCAGGCATAACGGAGTTTTGCCGTCATTGACTGGATAAAAAGCCGGTTACGCAAATAGCTGTAGGATGGATCGAAATAGCAGTTGATATGACACTGCTCGCAGAATTGATAACGTCCCTGCATCCCGGCTGATTCCTGCCGGACATGACCGGAAAGAAGTCCGGCAAGATTTTTTTTGATGGGGACCAGATCAATCCGGTGATGGAAACAGGGCAGCGCCATCGTATTGTCCGGCAGAATAACGACGGTTGAATCAACCGCCCGGCACAACGGCGAGTCGGTATGATTTCCCCCGCGGGCGCGGAGCGTAAGATGGGAGCGGTTAAGATAGACGCCGGGGCGTCCGGCATATTCCGTCGCTTTACGGTGCGCGGCATCAGAAACCGGATCTTTGCCGTTTATATCGAACTGCGGATCAAGAATAATGATAAGTTTTTTTTCGCGGGCAAGCCGGTAAATTCCTTCGAAAGCAGCGATATTCCGATCGGTATAGGTAAAGAGCAGATCAGGCGCAAGCTTGTTCAGCAAAGCAATATCGATTGATTGAAGCACCCGATCAAACAGGGGTATTCCCTGAGGCATACCTCTGAATGTATCATGCAATTCGTGCGTATCGGCATTGATGCTGAAATGTAAAAGGTCGACGGCGCCCGCCAATTCGTGCGCCCGTTCGGGAAAGAGCAGGCAATTGGTAGTAACTGAGGTGATGTAGCCCGCTCTTTTTGCTTCGCCCAGGAATTCCGGGAGCTGCCTGTTAAGAAGCGGTTCGCCTCCGGTAAAATCCACGAACCGGCAACCTGCCTTTCGTGCCTGCAGTAAATTGGCTGAAACATCAGGGAGGGAAGCGTCCGGCATTGCCGGCTCCTTCCAGATATCGCAGAATGCGCACCGTGCGTTGCAGCGCATGGTGATATAATAGTGGAGGAGAAGCGGTTTCATACGGTCCAGGAAAGTCGCCGGCCTTTCCAGGCAAGAGGTTTTTTAAAGATAATGGAGGCAATCAGCGCAAGCGATTCTATGAGCAGCAATGCATAGAATGGCAGAAAAAAAAGAGTACTTTCCTTTGAATTCAGCTTCCGGAACGCAATGGAAACGAAAAGCCATGTCAGGAGCAGATTCCCGCAGGCAAAGAGCGAAACGGTGCAGGGCAGCGTTCCCGTAAGCGCAAGTACCAGAAAAATGTTCTGTATGCCGATAAGTGCCCCGAAAACGGTAATAGTTGATCGCCCCCGGAAACCGCCGTACACCCATCGCAGCAATTGATGGGAATATTCGCGGAAACCGGGTGCGGGAGCGGTGATTGCCGTCGGCGAAAACGGTTCGGCGGTTGTTACTTTCAGACGTTTCCGGTAAAAGGCTGCCAGAAGATCGCGGTCTTCAGTAATGCTGTAACCGATCGCATCAAAACCGCCTGATTCCAGATATGCTTTGCGGGAAAGCAGCATGTTATTCCCCATGCAGGAGCCGGCAATGCCGGCCCGGCTGAATGCATAAGCGACCGTGAAAAGCAGCTCAAGCTGAAAAGACTGAAACCATCCGAACAATCTTCCTGCAGGATGCACGTTGAGTATCGTATGGCCGAACGCCAGATCGGCGCCGGCCAGCGCCTGTTCCATAAGACTTCGCAGCCATTGCGGTTCGAGAATCATATCAGCATCGGTCAGGGCAATCCATTCGTATGAGGCTTTTCTGATACCGCAATCGAGCGCCTGCTGTTTGCTTGACAGCCCGCGATTTTCTGAAAAAACCATATCTATGACGCTGACCGGCTTTTTCCATGCCCGGGCAGCAATGACCTCTTTGGAGTTGTCGGCCGATCCGTCATTGACAAGGATGATCTCCATCGGCCCGCTGTATTCCTGTGCTTCCAGCGAAAAAATCAGCTTTTCAAGATGCCGCGCTTCGTTTCTGAAAGGGATAACTATGGAGACGCCGGGAATCGGTTTGCCGTCTTTTTTGGTGCTTGTTTTTTTTTTCTGCAGGCTTTGCTGTTTTGATTAATAGATAACAGATGAATCCGCCATACATCAGCAGGATTATGATAAAAATTTTCGATAGAATAATCATTGTTACCCTCACCAGATAGTTTTTCGCATTGAAAATAACTCATTTTTTATTGCTTTTTTCATTTATATTCTCAGCAGCATTTATTTGATAATGACGGTGGCCTGATGATTAAAGGAATCGGTACTGATATCGTTGCGATAAAACGGCTTGCAGACTGCATTGCAAAGTACGGGGATCATTTCTTAAAAAAGGTTTTTACTGAACCAGAAATAAATCAATGCAAGAGCAAGGCGAATCCTGCCGTTCATTTCGCGGGTCTGTGGGCTGCCAAGGAGGCTTTTTTCAAGGCCCTGCCGCCATCCTGCCAGCCGGTCGCTGAATGGAAAAGTGTCCGGATAATTGCTTCTGATGGCAGCGGAAGACCGGTGATAGATATATGCAGCAGCTTGTTACGTGATCAGATCTCCAAAGAAGCCATTTCATCTATCCATATATCGATCAGCCATGAAGAAGTGTACGCTACGGCTTTTGCAGTATTAGAGTAAAGAACTTGACAATATCTGCTTTTTGCGGTATTTTATATAGGGGATCGTATTTCGATATATTAATCCAGTACAAAGGCATAACGCGATGAAAAATCTAGCGGGCAAAGTGTGGATTGGTATTTTAAGTGCGTTGCTATTTTTCCCGGTCGCTCCGGCAAGAGGGCAGACACCTGCAGGAGGTCTTGCTCCGCTGGATGAATCGCAATTTTCGGATACCCCTGCGCACGCTTCTCAGCAGCCTTCTGCCCGCAATCCCGCACAGAAACAGGACCTTGGCCCCGAGCCCGATATGGGCGGGGAGCCGGAAGGGGAGGGCGGAATAAAGACGGCGGTCATCGAAGGCGTTCAGATTTCAAGTGAGCCGGGGGATAAACCCGATGAAAAGGTCGTAAGCTGCTATTTTATTTTCCGCGAAAAGCCGTCCAGCTATTTCTATGATGTCAAGGTAAAAGAAAAAAAGATTATTTTTGAATTCAACGACACCAAAGCCAGCGCCGCCCCCGTTCCCTCGGTTGCAGAAGCACCGATCAAAGGGTTCGCCGTCGAGCAGCACGAGGTTGATGCGAACAAAGACGTCAAGGGACAGAAGCCCGAATACCATAGTCTGATCAGGGTGGTTTTCAACGTGGATGCGGTTCCCAAGATTACCGTAAACGATGAATATAATGTCATTTCTTTCAACTACAAGTGGTCGACCGATCCGGCAAAAATGAAAGATTATATTCTTACCCCGACGGGAATTACCCCTTATTTACTGGTAGGAGGCGGGACTGCCGTACTCGGAGGCGGAGCGCTCTGGTATTTTGTACTACGGAAACCGCGGCCGGTGCCTACCCAGGCTATTGATATTTCCGATCTGCCGGTTCATCAGAATTAGCAAGTATTGGTGCTTTTTTATTGTTTATCCGCGGCATGAGAGTGCTATTCCGCGGTAACAGCAGGCGAAAACGGGAATGGCGAAATACTATTTTTCATTACCGTCTCACGATCGTACTCTATGGCCCCGACAAAAAAATATTATACCATCAGTATCCCCGCAGGGCTTTTCTGGAAATTATATGTTCCGGCGGCGATTGTACTCTCCGGCGCTGCAGTGATTGCCGGATTCTTTTTCATTGACCTGCTGGTCATGCCCCGCATCGTGGGCATAGAACGCGATCTGGTCGAAGTTCCCGATGTCAGGAAACTGACGCTGGAAGAGGGGCGGGAGAAGTTTTTTGCCGTAGGTCTTTTAACCGAAATACGGAGCAGAGAATATGATAATAAAATCCCGGAGGACGCCATTATCAGCCAGATTCCCGATCCCGGGTCAAAAGTTAAAAAAGGCCGCCGGATCGCAGTGATAATGAGCAAAGGCAGGGAATTCTCCGTTATCCCGGTTGTTAAAAACATGAACGAACGGCAGGCGCGCATGGAGCTGAAAAAACGCGGTTTTCTGATCGGCGAAATAAAGAAGGTTTACAACGACAAGCAGCCGGCGGAGACAGTCGTCGATGCTTTCCCGCAGGGCGGTACCACTATTTCCCGTGACATGAAGGTGGACCTCATCATTTCGAAGGGGCAAAAGCCTACGAGTGCTGAAATGCCGAACATTGTGGGGGAGAGTCTTACTGCAGCAGGAAAAAAAATAGAAGACAGCGGCCTGAAGGTCGGCAAAATATCGTACCGGAACAATCCCTCCCTGCTTCCCGGGACGGTGATTTCGCAGTCAATCTCTCCGGGCGATAATGTTCCGCTTGAGACCGCAGTGGATTTGACCGTTTCCGTAATTCAATGATTGCACGGATTACCTGCCTGTTTAAAATGTTTTCGAGATCCCGGTCAGCAATGAAAACTTTTTTTCCCGGATATTTTCGCCTCATTTTTTCCTGCAGCATGCTGGTACTGTCGTATTGTACACCGGCCCGGTTCCCGGTGATAAAACCCGTAGTAAAAATCGAGCGTGACAGGATCGCGAAGGCTAAAGCGGAAGAGTATTTCATAGAGGCGCGGGCCATGGAACGGCAGGGGCTGCAAGCCGAGGCGGAGTATTTATATGAGCGGGCATACGCACTTGATCCGTCGTCACCGGAGCTCCGGGATCAGGTGGTCAGGAAATACATGGATGGCGGGAAATTCCTGCAGGCTCTGCTGCTCATCAAGGGAAAAAAGAAGTTGCAGGAACTGAACGCGGATGAAAGAAGGACGATTGCCCTGATCTACCTAAAAATGGGGGAACCCGTCAGGGCCGTTGAGTGCATTGAAAGCATTGCCGATAAGCGTGAGGACGATTACTATTCGCTCGCAGTCATCTACGAATCGGCGGGAAATGCGGAGAAGGCTTTACAAAATTATTGTTCCTTTTACCGGAGCAAGGACGGATCCTTCAGGTTGGGATTGAAAATAGTACGGATGCAACTGAAGCAGCGGCAGT
>CAISVC010000737.1 GCA_903888815.1 uncultured Fibrobacterota bacterium | reverse complement strand
CGGCGATGCCGTCACCATGCAGGGATGCCACCCGTTTTATATGGCTTTTGCGCCTGATATCCCGGCGAAATCGGTACGATTGCTGCTGCCCGACGGCGAGATCGCTATTACTTACCACGTCTCGTACGAAGAGCCTGTTGCGATTCCGGGTCATTTTTCAATCAGGCCCTATCGCCCGGAAATACGCTTCGGATCCAAGCCTCCAGCGGATTATTATACCCGCAGGGCAGGCGTCTACTGGTGGAACCGCCATTTTCCTTCGACAGCTAAAAGCGAAGGTTTTGAAATACAGTATAAGGGCGGCCATCCAATCTTCATGGCGCAGATATACCCGGTTCAGTATAATCCGGCGGCAGGAACCGTCCGCTATTACAAAAAGATGTCCGTCGCGGTCTGGACCACGAAGACCCCTGCGCGGCCGATCGCCTATAATGCAACGCCTACGGTAAAGAAAGAAATTGCCGTGCTCGTGGATAATCCCGAAGGTATTGCGAAACTCACGGCCGGTCCGGTTACGGCGAACGATTATGAATATCTGATCATCACCACCAATACCTTGAGTACCGCCGTGGGGTTCGCCACGTTTACCGCCTTTAACACGCGCCGCGGCATGCGGACAAGAATCGCCACCATAGAAACAATCCGTTCATCCATGACCGGAAACGATGATCAGGAGAAGATACGCAATTATATAAAACAGGAGTATGCCAACCGCAATATCAGATATGTTCTGATCGCGGGCGATGCGGAAGCGAGTGCAGCGAACAGGATCCCGTGGCGGGGCCTCTACTCCGAAGACTGGGATTACAATTATACCGGCTCCTCAGCGGATCATTATACGGACGACATCCCCGCTGATATGTACTATGGCTGTCTTGATGCGGCTCCGAATGACTGGAAGCCGACCGGGACCAATACCCACTGGGGAATGTACGGTACTGAAGACAAGACCTTTGAGGTCTACGTGGGCCGCTGGTGCCTTGATAATACCACTGACCTGGACAAAATGGTCAATAAGACTGTCAAATATTCCGAACAGCCGGTCGATTCCCTGTGCAAAAGTGTACTTCTCGCCGGCGAATACCTGTGGGGGCCTCCTGATCATCCTGCAACCTGCTACGGCAACGATGAGATGGAACAGCTCATAGGGACATGCAATGTCACCTACGGCCCGACCGTCGGTTTCCCGACCACCGGCGCCAATGCGTTCACTATTACAAAACTGTATGACCAGAGCACGTCGGGTTCATGGGGAGCCACTCAATTTATCAATGCGCTGAAAACCAGCAAAGCGGCTATTATCCTTCATGAGGGCCATTCCAATGCGAATTACCTGTTCAGAATGTCAAACTCGAGCATTACCACGGGAAATTTTTCGCAGGACTGCACTCCCGCGAACGGGAACTACTTTGTTGCCACGTCCGGCGGCTGTTATCCGGGCGCTTATGACAACAATAATGTAGGCTCTATCACGACCACAGACTGTTTCGCCGAGCAAATGACCGTCCATCTTGCGACCGGTGCGGTTGCCGTTGTTTTCAATTCGCGGTATGGATTCGGAAGCGATGGAAGAAACGGCGTCATAGGGACCGACGGGTCGGAACAGCGTTTGAGAAGATATTTCTGGAACGGTATTTTCAGCATAGGATATCATAACCTTGGACGGCTTGACGCGTACTGCAAGGAAGTGAATGCGGATAGATGGACGAATTCCACGATTGTCGGTACTCCAGGATATGTGTCGTACTGGGGGCAGCTGAAATGGGAAACGTATGAAAAGAACATACTGGGCGACCCGGCGCTTTCGGTGTGGACCGCGCAGCCCCAGACACTTTCTCCGGCGCTGCCGTCGCCGCTGACAAGTACAGGTTTTATCATCGCTGTGCCGAAGTTCTCCGTTGTCGCGATTGCAACAACAGGCGACAGCATCATCACGTCGGTGACCTCCGGCGATTCCAGCTCTTTGGCCATTGCAAACACCGTGCTTACCCAGTATCTGCAGACCCATCCGCAGGGCACGCTCAAGGTGATCATCAAGGCGCACAATTACAAGCCTTACGCAGGTCTGATGACCGTCAATATAGGGACCGCGGTCACGGACAATGCCGCCGAGGGCGCAGTATTTTCAGCCAGGATGCTTGCCGGAGGAATCAGGTTCTCGCTTGTAACCCCGCGTGCGGTTTCACTGGAGATTTACAACGCCAGGGGAGCTCTGGTACGGGTTTTTGCCGATGAGATGAAGACTGCCGGCGAGCATACGGTGTCCTTTGATAATTGCGGCTTGAGCAATGGCATGTATTTCTGCAAGCTCGCTGCAGGAACTCAGAAATTCACGAGCAAGTTTGTTATTGCAAGGTAATCTTTTTAATACCATCAGGAGGGGCCCCCCGCCGGTCAGCGGAGGGTCCCTTTTTATTTTTACGGGGGCTGTTCAAGAAGAAGTATTTTAACCCAAATTATGCGTTAGGAATCGATGCAGAACTGTAAGATCGTGGTGCAGAAAGACGTGAAGGATTCGCAGGGCATACCCACTGGGGTATGGCCAAGAAGCCTGAAAGCCTTTATG
>CAISVC010000736.1 GCA_903888815.1 uncultured Fibrobacterota bacterium | reverse complement strand
GATGAAAAACTCCAGCTCGCAATGGTCATTACCGGCAATTCGTCCGGCGCAAAGGCGGCTTTCGCCGACCTTGCCGGCACCTCCTCTCGTTCGGCGAGCAAGATCCGCGCAGAAACAAATTCGATCAAAAGCGCCTGGTCCGGCGTCATGGGCAAACTCGCCGCGATCGGCTTCACGGTCGGCGCCGCAAAAATCATCCATGATAGCGCCGTGTTCCAGAAGCAACTGCTCATGATCGGCGTCTCTGCCGGAAAATCGAGCGCCGACGTTGATTCTTTGAAAAACCGCATCCGAAAACTCACGGTCGAATCCGGCGGGGACGCGGGCCAGCTCGCGGCCGCTTTCGACCTGGTGCGCAAACGGACCGGCTCCTGGGACATTGCCGAGGCGTCTATCGGCGCGATCAACACGGCAATGGCCGCGACCGGATCGAACGCTGAAACGCTTTCCGGGGCAATGAGCGCGGCCTCAAAATCATTCGGTATTGACTTTACAAAAGCAGGATCGGCCCTCGATTTCTTTAATAAATTGTCCGCTGCCGGCCAGGGCGCGGGCGGCCTTGAAAGCGTTGCCGGCACCTTCGAGCACATGGCGGCGCGTGCCCAGGTAGCCGGGCTTTCGGCGCAGTCCACCATGCAGCTCATCAACGCCATGGGCCAAGTGCAGTCCGATCCGGAGCAGGCGGGTATGATGGCGGAAAACGTTTTACGGATGTTTACCAATCTGCGATCATTATCGAACAAAAAATCTGGCGGGTTCAGAAACATCTTGTTCGATCCGTCAGGCACGAAGCGCGATGCGGTTGACGTTATGAAATCAATCCAGGCGGAATACAACAAACTCGGCGACGAATCGGCCGGCGGATCGCGTAAAAAACAGGATATGTTTTTAGCGCGACTCACCGGCGGCATGGACACGCGGTCATTAATGGGCTTTCAGGCGCTCTTACAGAAGGCAGATTTTAACAAGGCGGCTGCGGCCGGGCCTGATAATCTCCAGAAAAAAATGCGGGACGCGACAAATGAAATGCTGGCCAATATCAATAAAATCAAGGCCGCACTGGCGACATCAGCCGACCCATGGCTGAAAAAGTTGACTGGTGGTATATCTAATGTCGCCGGTTATGCATCGAAAAACATGTCCGGCGGTGAAATTGCCGCCACCGGGATCGCGACCATAATTGCCGCAGGGGTCGGAGAAAACCTGCTCAAAGGGTGGGCGGGGAAGATGCTTAAAGGCGCGTCCGGTACGGCTGCTGGGGTTGCCGAAGGCCGGGCGCTGCAAATGGCAGCCGGTGTGACGCCGGTTTTCGTGACCAACTGGCCCGGCGGAGGAATTGCCACGGGGATCGGGATGCCGGCCGCTTTGGGACTGCCTTTGGCCGGCGGTAAAATGGCTGGCGTACTAAGTTTTTTAGGAAAGGCTGGATTGGTAGGCAGCATTGCGATGCTTGCTTTTGAAGGCACGCGGACAGCACTGAAATTGACCGGCGGTGAAGAAGGCTTAAAAAAATTAGGTGGTGCGCTTCATCGTACCTTTTCGGGGAATAAAGATCAGCCGGTCCATGTCACCGTTAACATCGATAAGGACGGCAAAGCACTCATTGTAACAAACTCACAAAATGCAAAAACAGCTATTAACGTTAGAAATCGCGGGCAATTCTACCCGCGTGTTGAATAACAATATCGCAATTCACCAATAACCATTTAACGAAAGGATGTGTGTGTGAATTATCCAAGAAGTTTATCGGGATTGACGCAGAAGTGCGGTCGCGCGAAAACGCCGGTATATGTTAACGGCGTCGCCGAGATTTACAGCCAGGCCGGGGAGGGTGTTTTCTCTAAGGCGGTCCAATCAAACTGCGCCGGTACGATCGTCGTCCATCTGGTCGCCGATAACACCGGTGTCGAGTACGTGGGGGCCGGGACGCGATGCCGGGGGGCCGGGGAAAAGGTTTATACCTCTTTCTCGCTGTCGGCCACGCCGCCGAACGACAACTCAGAGAAGTACGAACGCTCAATCGCGTTTGATGAGATTTTGGAAAAAGGGACCAGCATCGACCTTTCGGCATTGACGGTGTGGTTGTAAAACCAATCGCAGAAAATAAAGAATCGCCACTTTTAAATAAAATTAAATAACCTTGAAGCGCATTGTTCTGATATGGAAACCAATTCACCAACAACCTTACGAAAGGATTTTTTATGAAAAAGTTAGTCGTTTTTGCCGAGCAGACGCCGTCCAAGGCAGAGGTGCTCAAGCGGTTTGAGAAAGCCCTCGAAGGAGTCCCGAAACTCAACGAGGAAATCGCCTCCATCCAGGCGCGGATAAAGAGTGCCGACAATATTCTCGGCGCGTTGCAGACAGAGGAGGAGAAGCACCGCGTTGCGATCCGCAACCGGCTCGTCAACGAACTCCCCACAACCGAAGTTGCCGCAGACCTCAACAAAATACTCGGCAAAATCTCGGACAAGCGTATTGAGGTGGAAGGGTTGGCTTTGCTGCTTGCCAAGGAAAACAAGGAACTGGAGGCATGTAAAAAACAGATCGAAGAGCGGGAGATGCTCCTTGCGCTGGCCGATCTTTACGTTCTGTATGACCAGTACAACAAACAAGCTGCCGATCTCGCCGGTACGATTCAGGGAATTATCGAAGCACAGGGTAAGGCGGGAGAGGTCGAACGCGCAAGCGGTTTAACTTTTATCAAGCACGTAAACCCGATAATGGCGGAAGGCGCGTGGGACAAAATCCCGTCGATCCTGTGGGACATACACGCGCCGGACATCTCTGGTGCCGAGAAGTATTTCTGGCACCGGCTCTATTATTCGCAGGATACAACCCGCAGGATAGAAGAGGCGGCCAGGCAGTAAAATATCCGGGGGAGAATCGCGGGTAACTCCTTTGAACTGTTCCACCACGCGGTTCCATGCCTGCTCCAACAGGCACGGTGTCTCCTCCCCCGGCTTTTTAAAGGAGAATTAAACCATGACGCTGTCGATTGAAATGCAAACTGCGGTCGCCGCCATGAAGCCAGAGGACTTTGAGTACAAAGACCTCTCTGAGATCGCCTCGGTCTGTGGTGTCGATGTGGTATTAAAACTGCTGGAACATTTCGGCGGTTCGCATCTTTATATTCCAAAGCGTAATGTTTTTAACCGGATCGTCCGCAAAATTATTGTTAGTAAATTTGACGGCAAAAACGCCCGCGAACTGGCCCGGATCTGCGGCTGCTCGACGCGTCATGTTCTGCGGATTGTGAATGTTGAGGACCTCGCCCGCTCTAAAAAAAGCATGATGCCGAAGCCGAAGAGAACAGGAGTACGACAATGAGACCAGGTGAAGGTGTATATGTTTTTGAAATCAAAGACGGTATGATTTTCGGTGAGACTGCCGGCGATAAACTCGACACCCTCATCAAGCAGAAGATGGTAAAAAGCCCGGACATGAACTACAGTGAAGCGTGCACTAAGGTGCTGGAGGAAAACACTAAACTCACGCAGGAATATATGGGAGAGATACACACAAGGGGGTATGCGCGGGGAGGGGTGGAATAACCATGGGAAATATTGACAATCTAAAATTCTTTTTATTCATCAATAACCACCTCAACGAAAGGATTTATGTATGGGTGCAATTGTAACGGTATTCGCCAGCCTGACGCAGTCAACAGAAGAGGTCAACGCATGGTACAATGCGATCCAGAACCCCACGGCAAAACAAACGGCGCAGCGCGACCTGCTTCTTGCGCTTGCCACTCTATATGCTCTCTACGATCAATTTAACACCGAGGCGTTGGCGCTTGCCGGAACAGTCAAAGCGGTGTGCGACGCATACGAGGCGGCGGAAGCTATCAGGGAAGCAAATAAATTACATCACTTTGTGATGATAAATCCGGTGATTGGGGCTGGAGTTCCTTCGGCAATCCCACAGGTGCGGTTGGATGACAGTTTTTAGGCAGATACTACCTCGCGTTATTTTTGGAATGCACGCGGATATTACGGCCATTGATGATCGGCAACTCAAAGGCCCCGGGTTTGCGGTACTTATATTCTCTCGCCGCAGCGGAATGTTACCTGGACATTCTCGGACAACACCTGGGGCCTTTTTTTAATACGAATTTATCGGCCATTTAAACATGGATTAATAGGGGTATTTTAATGAATGCCGACTCTTTAATTAGGTTGTCTGTAAAGCAATTTAAAAAATTGACGGGATGGCCTACTCCCAAAATCATCAGCGGTTGCAAATCCGGCGAATTAAGTTTTAAGTGTGTTGGTGATTCACCGAAACAAGAAATTCTGATACATGTAAAAAACCTTCCGGACACCCTTTTAGAACGGCATTTTTCCAATGAAATAATAAAAGACGAACAACAAAACGCCGCTCTTTTAATGACTCGTAAAAATATCAACACCATAAAATACAACCACATGAAACCATACCAACAAAAGCATGTTGATAAATGGCTTCCAATCATGCTTGGTGTTGATATTCTCAATCTTAAAGGTGAAAAATTAAGAGGGTATTGTACAAATAAAAAAATCACTTATTCTACATGTCGGCGTCATCTAAAAAAATGGAGAATTTCTGGCGGCGATTTTGATTCTTTGAAAACACGATATGGCAATCGTTTAGGGAAAAAGTCCTCTAAAAAAGCCTCTTGGGCGGTCCAGTTTCATCTGCAAAATCGGTAAAAAAACGGTAAAAACGGTATTTTTTTATGCTTTATTGGACTGGTTTAATTTTTATTGTAGGTCTTTCAATTTAATATACTTACCTATATTTATAGGTATAATTTCATAGTCCAGAACTACCTGATAAATTATAATTCCGAATCGTTCTTGACACCCCTTTTCAAACATTGTATATTAAACACATGTATGTTTATCAACTTTATAAACAATTGCTGCCCGTCTGATTCATAAATAACAAGGATCATATCCTGTGAAAATTGCCCCTGATATCACCGCGCTGATCGGACGCACGCCGCTCGTCAGGATAAACAAACTCAATACCGGCGGAGCGGAACTTGTCGCCAAGCTGGAATTTTTTAATCCCATGTCAAGCGTCAAGGACCGCATCGGGCTGGCCATGATCGAGGATGCGGAAAAAAACGGCAGTCTAAAGAAAGGAAGCGTCATCATCGAGCCGACCAGCGGTAATACCGGCATCGCGCTGGCCTTTGTCGCTGCGGTCAAGGGGTACCGTCTCATGCTCACCATGCCCGAAACCATGAGCGTCGAGCGACGCAAGCTCCTCTTTTCTCTTGGCGCAGAGATCGTGCTCACCGACGGTACCAAAGGTATGCGCGGTGCAGTGGAAAAAGCTGAGGAGCTGGCCAGACAGACAAGGAATGCAATTATCCTTCAGCAATTCAAGAATCCCGCGAATGCGGCGATACACCGCTCAACAACCGCCGAAGAGATCTGGAACGACACGGACGGCAAAATCGACGTTTTCGTGGCGGGCGTCGGTACCGGCGGCACCATTACCGGCGTCGGCGAATTGTTGAAGCAGAAAAAGCCGGGTGTCCGTATCGTCGCGGTCGAGCCGGAAACTTCGCCGGTACTCTCCGGCGGCCAGCCTGGCCGCCACGGCATTCAGGGAATCGGCGCCGGTTTTGTTCCCGACATTTTCGACCGGAACGTCGTTGATGAAATCATCAAGGTAAAAGACGAAGATGCCGGAAAAACTGCACGCGACCTTGCCCGCAAAGAGGGGATCTTTGCCGGCATCTCTTCCGGCGCCGCGCTCTGGGCAGCCCTTGAAGTTGCTAAACGCGAAGAAAATAAGGGGAAATTGGTCGTCGTACTGCTCCCGGATACCGGCGAGCGTTATCTGAGCACCTGGCTGTGGGAGAAGTAATAATGTGTGGGATTCAATAAGGATAATAGAAAAGAAAGGATGACCTTGATGAAAACAAAAAAATACCATTTCGAGACGCTGGCATTGCATGCGGGACAAACTCCGGATCCCACCACACTATCCCGTGCGGTTCCAGTCTATCGTACTTCATCCTTTGTCTTCAAAAACACGGCGCATGCCGCGAACCTCTTTGCCCTCAAGGAACTCGGCAACATTTATACGCGGCTCGGCAACCCAACCACCGATGTTCTTGAACAACGACTTTCACACCTCGAAGGAGGCGCGGCTTCGGTCGCCCTTGCATCCGGAACATCAGCAATCTTCTACGCGATTATTACCCTTGCGCAAGCGGGTGATGAAATCGTCTCGGCGAATAACCTCTACGGCGGCACGTACACCCAGTTCGACGCGATTCTGCCGAAACTCGGCATTACGGTGAAATTCGTGAATCCGCACGACCCGGGGAATTTTGAAAAAGCGATCACCGCCAGAACCAGGGCGCTTTTCATCGAAACTATCGGTAATCCGGTTCTTGATTTCACCGATATAAAAGCCGTTTCTCAGGTCGCGCACAAGCATGGGCTTCCGCTTATCGTTGACGCGACGTTCACCACCCCGTATCTGCTGCGGACCATCGAGCACGGCTCTGACATCGTCGTGAACTCGCTTACCAAATGGATCGGCGGCCACGGGACCGCCATCGGTGGCAGCATCACCGATGCCGGGTGCTTCGACTGGAAGGCCGGACGCCACCCCCTCTTCACCGAACCCGACCCCAACTACCACGGGCTGCGCTGGGCGCACGATCTTCCGGCCGAGCTCGCCCCGGTCGCCTTTGCTTTACGCGTAAGAACAGTTCCGCTGCGCAACCTCGGCGCCTGCCTTTCGCCCGATAACGCCTGGGTGTTCCTGCAAGGTATCGAGACGCTCCCGCTGCGCATGGAACGCCACTGCGCAAACGCTCTGGCCGTCGCGCAGTTCCTTAAGAAGCACCCCAAAGTAGCCTGGGTGCGCTATCCCGGCCTGCCCGCTGATCCCGCATATCCGGCAGCTTCGAAATATCTCAAAAAAGGGTTCGGCGGCATGGTGGTGTTCGGACTCAAGGGCGGCTACGATGCAGCGGTCAAGGTGATTGACAACATCAGGCTGTTCTCGCATCTTGCCAATGTGGGGGATGCAAAGAGCCTGATCCTTCACCCGGCCAGCACTTCGCATTCACAGCTTTCCGAAGAGCAGCAGCGCGCCGGCGGTCTGACGCCGGATCTTATCCGTTTATCAATAGGCCTCGAGCACATTGACGACCTCGCGGAGGCGCTTGAAGAAGCATTTGCACTGGTGTAAGCCATGCGCGCGAAAAAAGTAATCGTCCGCACAAAAAACGGCCTCCACATGCGTGTTGCGAACCGCATCATTGAGAAAATCAAACAGAGCCGGTCCAGAATCGTTTTCCGTAAAGGCCGCAGCGATGCCGATGCGCGCTCAATTCTCGATTTGCTGATGCTCGCCGTCGCAGAGGGCTCGGAGGTAGAGATCATTGTGGACGGAGGCGATGAAGAAACCGTACTGCGCGAACTCGAAGCGGTTTTGATCGACGGTGCGGAAATATAGGTCGCTGCCTAATTATTGCAGAGCTTCTTCCGAAGCGCCAGTGCCCGGTCCGGATGGTTGGTGATAACGGCATCAACAAGCGGGTCCACGAGCAGGCTCGAGAGCTGCGCTTTTCCATCAACAGTCCAGACCGCAATGCGCTTTCCCCGCCTTTTCGCTCCGGCAAAAAAAATGCGCTGCGCATCAAAGAGCTTTTTTTCCGGAGCAAGCACCTCTGCTTCGGTCTTTTCACCGCCGGAGAGGTCGGCATTTGTTGCCAGAATCAGGCCCGCCGTCAGTTTCGAGTCAAATGCCTTAACGGCTGCAACAATCCGGGGATTAAACGAGGTCAGGACAAATTTATTATCAGTAAAACATCGCCGCACCTGCTTAATAACTTCCGCTTCATATTCCGGCTCTTTCAGCTCGATATCGAGCATCACCTTCCCGGCAAGCTCCTTAAGCGCTTCCTCCAGCGTCGGCACATGGAATTTCTTATTTGCGGCCCGCTTGCTGATTTCCCGATAGGTAAGGTCGGCAAGGAGCGGGCGGTGCGTTTTTCGCGAAAACCAGGGGTCATGAAACACGACAAAAACGCCGTCGCAGGTTCTGCGCACGTCAATTTCAATCATATCCGCGCCAAGCGATACCGCGGCCAGGAAAGATTTGATCGTGTTCTCGCGGGCACGCTTCGGCGCGCCCCGGTGTGCGACAATGGTTACCATAGCGTTTCCTTAACCGTTCGCTAAAAAATCAGTCAGCAGCCGTACGCCGAACCCGGTGGCATACTGCGGCACCTCGCCGCGGGAAGCGCCTTCATTCCAGGCGGTCCCTGCAATATCAATATGCGCCCAGGGAATACCACCGGCAAACTCCTGTATAAACGCGGCGCCTGTGATGGAACCGGCATACCCTTTTTTGAATTTGGAGAGGTTACGCAGGTCGGCGAGATCGCTCTTCATCGATTCGCAGTACTCCTTATAAAGCGGGAAGCGCCAGAGCCGCTCCCCTGCTTTTTCTCCGGAGGTAAAAAGCCGATCGGCAAGCCGGTCGCTGTTCGAAAAGAGCCCGGCAACAAGCTCGCCGAGCGCCAGGAGAATACCGCCCGTGAGCGTAGCGAGATCCACGATCTGTGCAGGACGGAAAACTTTACGGCAATAGGCGATCGCATCGGCGAGCACGAGCCTTCCCTCGGCGTCGGTGGAACAGATCTCCACGGTTTTTCCGGCGAACGAAGGGTAGATATCGCCGGGGAAATAGGCCTGGCGGCCGATGGCGTTATGGGCGGCTGCAATGCAGCCGACAACGTTGACTTTCGGCCTGATTGCGGCGATCGCCTTCATGGCGCCGAGCACGGCGGCTGCGCCTGCCATATCGAGCCGCATGGTCTCGATGTGGCCCGTCGGTTTCAGGTTCTGGCCGCCCGAATCAAACGTGATGCCTTTGCCGACAATGGCGGTTTTTTCCTTTGCGGCGCGGTTGCCGTTGTATTCGATGACAATAAGCCTCGGCGGCGTGGAAGAACCCTGTCCCACTGCGGAAAGCAGGCCAAGGCCGTTTTTCGCTATTTGCTTTTCGTCAAGTACGGTCACCCGCATACTCCCCTGCCGCGCCACCGCACGCGCTTCCTGCGCAAGCCGCCGGGGTGTCATGACCGAGGCGTTTTCATTCACCAGATCACGGGCATAGGAAACCGCGGAACAGACGGTTTCGATCCGGCGCACCTGCGGAAGCGAAAGTTTCCTGCCCACATACTCGATCTTCGCGAGCTGCAAAGGCTTTTCGCTTTTATATTTGACAAAACGGTAGGCGCCGAGCAGCGCGCCCTCGACTCCCGCCCTGTGGCCGGCTTCTCCGCAGAGGACACCGTCGGGGAATAAAAGCGAAACAGCATTACGCTTGAGGTCAAGCGCCTTCTGGACTCCTTTTGCAGCGGCTGTACGGATAACGTCCGGGGTGCACTCTTTCTTCGCGCCGCAGCCGCAGATAATATTCGCTGTCGCCCCCTTATAACGGACCGTGATTTCATCCGCAGCACCCGAAAAATCGGCGATATGCCGAATCTTCCCGGCCTCTTCCTTGGCCACTAAGGTGAGGCACGTTGAAAAGCTCGGCTGCCTGGATGCGGTAACACGCATGGTCGTTCCCCGCTATCTCCTCTTCCCCGAAAACAGCTTTACGCCCATATGCCCGCGGCCCAGCAGTAACCCGATGAACGCTCCGAAAAACAGTGCGAAAAAGCGGCCCGTCATGAAACTCAGCAGCCTGAAGCAGAAACCAAACATTAATCCGATGATCTTGAGGCCGGTTTCCCCGCAGCGGAACAGCAGCTGAAAGGGAAAGGTAAGCAAGAAACGCATCGGCACAACTCCTTCCTTGAAAGTACGCTCTTTAAAATAATTGAATCCCTGCGGCGCTTGCGCTGCCGAATACGCGGGTTATTACATTTTAATTGTTTTTTATGCAAGGCAGAAGCAATTTTCTCTGTTGATCGGAGCGAAAAAGATGAATCCGGCAACCATAGTAACGTCGTCGCGCGTCATCATTGCGCCGGTGTTCGCCTATTTTTTCATCACGGGGTTCACGCGCACGCACTCCGTTGTCTGGATCTGGATCTGCGCCGCCCTCGCCCTTCTCATTGAAATCACCGACATACTTGACGGCCGCATTGCCCGGGCGCGGCACCAGGTCACCGATTTCGGCAAGGTCTTCGATCCGGTGGCCGACAGCCTGTCACGCCAGACCGTATTTATTTCATTTCTGGTCGCCGGCATCATCCCCTGGTGGCTGTACCTCGTTTTCTTTTACCGCGATGCGGTGCTGCAGCTGCTCCGCATCATCTGCGCATCAGGAGGGCTGGTACTTGCTGCGCGGCAGTCAGGTAAAGCAAAAGCAGTGCTCCAGGGTATGGGTACATTCGGCGTCCTGATCGTTGTTGCGCTCCAGCGGTATCACGTCGCATGGATGCCTTCGCAGCTGTGGGGATTTCACCCGGGATTCTGGGTCATGGTGATCCCGGCTGTTTTCACTCTGCTTTCGGTGGCCGATTATGTGGTTCCCAATGTGGGAATGATTAAAAAAATGATGGAAATAAAGAGATAGTATTCGATAGTGAAGGGTTATTTCTTTTTGGGAAAGTATTTTACGCCGGGCATGCCTTTGAAGTGTTCGTCCTGAGTATAAAGGGTTGCTTGATACTGCTGTGCGGTTGCGAGTAGTATGCTGTCGGCAAGCGGAAGTTTGAGGTCATACCCGAGCCGCGCGGCATTGATGGCAAGAGGCTCGTCTAGCGTGATGATTCTGCCCAGTTGCATCTGGGTGACAGCCTGAAGCGCAGCGTCTTCATCGGTTTCGACAAGCAGCTTTTTGAACACTTCATAGACGCAGATAGATGGCACGATGAGATGCACCGCACCTTCAATACATGGAGCGAACAAACCGGCATTGGACGATCCGGCAAAATATTCAACCCAACCCGATGAATCAACGAGGTTCAAAGACGGTCCTGCTCCCGGTGAACAGCGGTGTCGAATTTCTTTCTGATGAATCCCCGCACTGTGCAGATTGTCCCTTGCCCAGACACACAATATCACCCGTTTTTTGCATCTGTTTGAGAACTTGCATGAATTTTCCGTAACATAGTAGTTTGCAGTACTACGCCGGTTGACAGAACAATGAACGACTCGCCGAATAAAAAACATCCTCTGGCAAAAAAGCTTCTACTTATAGGGCTGCTCGTATTCGGCATAGCTCTCGTCGCTGCATACCCCGCCTACCTTCTCGCCAAATACAGCGTCACCCGCTACTTCGACGCATGGGGGAAACGGCTCGCCGACCTTGAAAAACGCGGTCTTCTTTCAAAAGAGTTCGGCGCAGGCTGGCAGGACGTGCTCGCGGGCCAGACCATGGAAAAAGAGGCGCGCCGCATTATCGAGCCGTCGGCCGCGGACACGGCAAACCAGGTTCGTGTCGTTGACGGAATTGTGCTTGCAGACTACCCGTCGCTCTCGATTATCGAGCGGCTGCGCGAAATCCGGAACTATTCGAGCGCCATTGAGATCACCGATCGCAAGGGCAGGCCGCTTGCGGCAATAAAGACCGACCACAGCCGCGCGACGATAAACGAATTCCCGCGGACTCTTACTGCCGCCATCATTGCCGCCGAGGACCAGACGTTCAGGGCCAACACCATAGGGTTTGAATTCGGAAGTTTTGTGCGGGCGGCAGTCCGCGCCGCGATAAGTTCCGTGCTTACCCTTCG
>CAISVC010000735.1 GCA_903888815.1 uncultured Fibrobacterota bacterium | reverse complement strand
GCCTATGCAAACCGGAATACCTGATTTTAATGATGTTATTAGAGCACCCACAGTAGTTTTAATCGCAACAGTCTCACCGGCTGGGCCGTATAATTTCCACATAGCGTCTGATTCGCTATTATTGATATGCCAGCAGTTTATGTATTTGGTAAAACGAATATATTTCCGGTGTTCGATATTTTCGGGTTTTGTTGCGACTAAACCTTCCCACTCATCGTCATGTTGGTCCAATCTTAAAAAATGCAGGGACTCTGTTGCGATCAGCCAGGCAAATTTCGCAAACGACATGTACTTCCATATATTGCAAGTATGGGGAGGGGTCTCAAATGCTGGGTGTTTCTCATACATACGTCATTCTCCCTCTTGTCACAACATAGTATTATGCCTCAAAAATAGCATCCCGCGTTGAGCGCATCCCGGGATGCTATGCCTCAAAAAAACGGCTTGACAGCCCATAATCTCCATGCGGTCATGACGCATATGACGCCAATAGAGGAGGGATGATATGCCTCAAACGACTCGCCGGGGCGTGGCGCCGCTGAACCCGCAGCCGCGGTGGCCCGGGGGGTACATCTCGCCGTGCTGCGGGAAGCCGGGGCACAGGAGAAGACCATCCCGCACTGTGTGGCGTGGGTACGCCGGTTCTTCGCAAGGCATCCGGGCCGCAGGCGCCGGGACCTGGGCCGGACCGAAATCGAGGCATTCCTGGCTGAAACGGCGCAACGCCCAGGAGTGTCCAATTGGCAAGTCCAGCAGGCGCGCGACGCCTTGGAACTGTACTACGAGCAGTTCCGGGGCATCGCGCTGAGGGCACGACCCGATGCGATGCAGCCAAGAAGCCCTTCACAGCCGCCCTCCACTCCAACCGCCAAGCCTGTCGCTGAATTGCATAGCACCAACGATGCACGGCAAAGATACACGGTAAGCCGTGGTAACGACAAGGGGAAAAACGGTTCGCTCGTCAAGGAAGCCGGCGCTGCGCTTACCCCTCCCGCTTCGGCGCTTCGGGCTGCCGCGGCTGCGCGTGCAGGAAGTGCAATTCGATCAGAACCGCATCGTCGTGCGCGGAGCCAAGGGGGACAAGGACCGGTACGTCCCTCTGCCGGCGCGATACCGCCAGGAACTGCAACGGTGGCTCGAACGACGGCAGGAGCAATACCTGGCGGACAAGGCCCGAAACATGCACGAGGTCGAGGTTCCCGGCGCGCTGGCGCGCAAGTATCCGACGGCTCCCTTTCAGTGGGGCTGGCAATATGTCTTTGCGGCGGACGATTTCTCGCAAGACCCGCGCAGCGGCCACATCAGGCGACACCACATTGACGAACAGCGCATCCAGCGCGCGGTGCAGGAAGCCGTAAGGCAGTCCGGGCTGACGATTCGCTTCACGCCGCACTGCTTTCGGCACAGCTTCGCCACCCATCTGCTGGAAGCCGGCCAGGACATCCGCACGGTGCAGGAACTTCTCGGCCACGCCGACGTCAAGACCACCATGATCTACACGCATGTCTTGAACAAAGGCCCCATGGGTGTGGTCAGTCCGGTCGACACGCTGTGACCTATCCCTCACGGTTTACACCATTGGTTGCTTCCGCCTTTCCATCCGACGCCGAACAATGATTATACGGGAGAGGTTTGTTCCTTCGATTTATGGTTAATGATATTATATTTTAACCAAAAAAACAAATACTTCTGAAGGAAAATCTTATTGACTGCCGTAATTGATGAAGGAGAAAGGGACGCCCTTAAATAAGTAACCAACTCATCGAGTGAAAGGAGCAACAAATTTGACCTTTATATGGCCAGGTAGATTTTTTTATGTGCTCGCTTCTCAAAAGCTCATCGGCCTTTCCTTCTAAAACGATTCTTCCATTTTCCAAAACATAGGCCCGGTGGCTGATTTCCAGCGCGAATTGCACCTTTGGCCAACCCGGAGAACGGCGACTCCCCGGTGGTCGATCTCTCTGACCGCCTCGAAAGCCCGGATCGCCCGCCCGATTTCGGTATGGTAAAGAAGAAAGTAAAGTCCGAGAATCACAACCATGGCCAGGGCAAATGTGCCCAGCCGGGAGTAAGGGAGAACCACTCCGAGGATGGTCAGGTTCAGACTCGAATAGGATGTTTGCACCGTGCGGTAATCCGCCGTCCGAGCTTCCAGAGTCAGGTTTGCCAGCATCAG
>CAISVC010000734.1 GCA_903888815.1 uncultured Fibrobacterota bacterium | reverse complement strand
CTGGATCGGATGGGGCGGCGTATACCCGGACGCAGAGCGCAGTCGCGGCTATTATATGATGAACTGCAGCTGGGACATTTTTTATATCATAACGACAAACGCTAAAACCACCGGCGATCCTGTCTGGGTGTATAACAGCTGGGAGTTATATACATTTGCCGGCGGCAATCTTACTGCGGGTGATTCACATATATTGGGAGGCAAGTTCCCTATATGGGGCGACATGCCTACTGCTGAAACAGAAGCCTCAGTCTGGACCAGCACCTTCCAGTTATGCCGTGCAGTAGCGCAAAAAGTCTGGGGCAGTCAAAAGATCCAGGCAACTGCAGCAAATTTCCAGACCATGGCCACTACCATTGGTCGAGCTCCTGTACCGGTAATAGTCTCCATTAAAAGTGGATTCGCCTCTCCTCTCCATGTTTCGGGCAAGATGGAAAGCGTACAGCTCTTCGATCTTCGCGGGGTGTTGGTGCAGACCATGACGGGAAAAACATTTAACGCAGGATATAACGGCAGGAACACTTACCGCTTCTCATCGCTTACTGCAGGTCCGTACCTTTGCCGGTACAAGGGAAAGGGATTTGAAAAAACAGAGAAGATAATGGCGGTACGGTAAGGCAATTGGACTGTCCCTGGTTGCATTGCATCGCAGCCGCTCGCTTGAAAATTGCGCTGGACCAATTTTACCTCACGACCCAAAGGAGGTTTTCGTGAAACGTATTCTGTGTTTGCTGTTTTTTACGATAACTTTCGTTTTCAGCACCACACTCTTTGCAAACGATACACTGCCCGGTCTGAAACCGGATCAATTTACCCTGTCCGGATATGGCTCTTTTGTCAATATGCGGATCACGAATTTTTATAATAAAAACATGGAAAGACGACCGGAATGGCTCAATTATGCTGTGCTCAACCTTGTGTTTAATATGCGCTACGGTAAAAACTTTACCGGCCACATCGGTATCGAAGGCTATACGTATCACAACAGTATCGCTGCCGATAACGCATTGATGCCGGTCAACAAAGAATTAATGTACTGGACGATCTATCCCCATCAGATCGAAGGGGACTACACATTCGGTGATACCGCGACATTCGGAGGCGAGATCGGGGTCGGTCTGATACCCTACAAATACAATCATGAAGCGTGGAACCTCGGCGAATATCTTTTCAAAAGCGGAACCTATCCGGGGTACCTGATTACCAACTTCGATTGGACAACGGCCAGACTCACCGGTATTAAAATAAGCACCATTGCTTTCGGCTCATGGCACAACGATTTTCTTTTCACCATCGCCATGGAATTGCCACCCTACCACGATGGCACCATTTCATGGTTGAGCAACATCTCTTTTTTAAAAGCGATTGAAATAGGGACCGGGCTCTCCTTGTGCAACTATATTTCGGCGGATAGCCGCTTCACAAAGCCGGAAAATGAAAACAACTTCAGGATCACAAAGGATACATTACCAGACAGCTCAATTACCTACGACACCTCTGGATATTATACTTTTAAAGGGATTAAGACGATGGTTCGTTTGACGATTGATCCTAAAGCTATCCTTGAAGAAGGGAGCTTTATAGCATCAATTTTTGGCAAAGAGGACTGCAAAATTTATGGGGAACTCGCGATCTTGGGTTTAGAGAATCAGAAACCCTGCTATAGTAAATTATCAGAACGTATGCCGGTCATGTTCGGGTTTAATGTCCCGATGTTCAAATTGCTCGATGTACTCTCATGTCAATTCGAATACTACGGAAGCCCTTACCCCAATGATTACGGCAATACATTAACTTATTCGCAACCCGGATTTGCCGCACCGATCACGTGGGCATATCAGGATAATCCGCCCCCCTTCTTGGAATGGTACAAACATGACAACTGGAAATGGTCGGTTTATGCCAACAGATTTTTCGGCAAGGGGAAGCACTTCGGAATCGTCGCACAGGCGGCACGCGATCACTGGCGAACAATGAGTACTTTTGAGGGAAACCGTGACTACGGTGACGCACTATTCCGGCCGAAGTATTGGTACTGGGCGACCAAAGCGGTTATTATTTTCTAACCAGAGTTGCCATGATTGCAGCTATGGAAAAGGATCTTTTGCGTATTGATTATCAACTCCTGAAGACCGGATAATTCAGACAAAGCGTCTCACTGCATAAGAAAAAATAACTTACTAAGAAAGGATCTGATATGACGGGTATAGCCGATGCTGGTGCAATTGCTTCCAAAACCATGTATAACCGTTTCCTCCTCCTTGTCGCCGGCCTCGGCGGTCTGCTGTATGGAGTGGATGTCGGCATCATTGCCGGTGCGCTGCCGTATCTTGAGGCAACTTCCGGTTTGAATGCAGGCCAGCTCTCGATCATCGTTGCCGCAGTGCTTCTGGGCAGCGTATTCGGGACACTTTTTGCAGGTGCGCTCGCCGACTGGATGGGGCGGAAGAACCTGATGATATGGAGCGGCGTGCTGTTCGTGCTCAGTATTCCGGCCATCGCGCTCGCACACGGCTTCGGCCCCCTGTTCATGGGCCGGCTCCTGCAGGGCGCCAGCGCCGGGCTCATCGGCGTCGTGGTCCCGCTTTACCTTGCGGAGTGCCTCAGCGCCTCAAGCCGAGGTAAAGGCACGGGAATTTTCCAGTGGCTGCTCACCCTTGGCATAGTGGCTGCCGCCGGCATCGGCATGTATTTTAGCTATCGGGTGGATCTGGTGTCCAAGCTCGGCGATGCTGCGAAGCTTTTTGCCTTCAAGGACGTTGCCTGGCGCAGCATTTTCTGGGTCTCCCTGCCGCCTGGGCTCCTCTTCGTTATCGGCAGTTTCATGGTTGCCGAGTCGCCGCGCTGGCTCTATCGTCGCGGACGGAAAGACGCCGCGCGGATTGCGCTGCTGCGTTCCCGTACAGAGGAACAGGCAGCTATCGAGCTCGGTGAAATGGAAACGGCCCTTGCCGCCGAGAAAGCAGGGACTTCGTCCGCAGGACAGAAGATCAAAGAATCGCTGTTAAAAAGAAAGTACGTTATTCCGTTTCTTATCGCCTGTATCATTCTTGCCTGCAACCAGGCGACGGGCGTGAATTCGATCATCGGTTACAACGCCACGATCCTCATCCAGGCCGGCCTGTCCGACCTCGCAGCGCACTGGGGATATGTATTCCTTACCGTCATCAATTTTCTTATGACGATCGTCGCGGTCGTGCTTGTGGACCGCAAAGGCCGCAAATTTCTACTGTCGGTCGGAAGCGCAGGAATAATCGTTTCGCTGGTGGCCGCTGGCCTTCTGTTCCGGCAGACCGAGAAATTGCGCGTAGACTGTGCGGACTCGATACAGACGAAGGTGACTGCTGAGCAGAAATTGAAACTCGACTACAACGAAACAGAGGCTGGCGGACTGGCAGCCATGCGGGGCGAGGCCGGCAGGGCGATAAGCGGGAAGCCCACGTCGCTTATCCTTATCTACTCATACGGCGACTTCCGCGCGGCCAGCAAGGTGCTGCGCTCCAGCGACGCCGCGGCAAAGGTGGAAATCACCAGGGAAAGCTGCGTGCCGCCGAACAAGGTCATCGCCTTCTTTACGAACCCGTTCGCGAGTCTTGATGCGGCGCGTTCTGCACCGCTCAAGATCGAGAACGCGTTTGTGACACCGATCCCGCCGGCAAAAAGCGGCTGGATGTTAGCAATCTGCCTGTACCTCTTCATGTCGTTCTTCGCCATCGGGCCCGGCGTGTGCGTATGGCTGGCGCTCTCGGAGCTTATGCCGACCCGCATCCGCTCCAACGGCATGAGCGTCGCCCTGCTTATCAACCAGGCGGTCTCAACGACCATCGCGGCAGTCTTTCTTCCGACCGTGGGAAAGTACGGCTATGCGGCCATGTTTTTTGCGTTCGCAGGCTGTACCGTGATTTACTTCATCACAGCCACGTTTTTCCTGCCCGAAACCAAGGGCAGGACGCTCGAAGAGGTGGAGGAATATTTCAGCGGGAATAAAAACGCGCTTAAAGGATGATTTCAGCGACAGTATGTCCGGAGATGGTTATGCCGCAGAATCACAGCGCCGGATTTGACAAAAATGCAATTAAGGGGGTATATTCTTGCGTGATTCTTGTGTAAAATTGTTCGATATTTCTTGCAAACGCCCCTGAAAAACCAATTTCCAGTCAGCATAGGGTGATATATGAAACAATGCCTGTATACGGGTATCCTGTCATTGGCTGTGATCGCTTTATTCAGCTGCTCTTCGTCGACAAAAATGCTGCAAAAAGGATATTACGATTCGGCTATCGCCAGATCGGTGCAGGAACTGAAGGAAAAACCTGACAATAAAAAAGAGATCAATGTTCTTGCAAAAGCATATAAGCTTGCGAATGAGCAGGACAATGAGCGGATCAAATTCCTGAAGCAGAGCAAAGAACCGCAGGTGTGGGAAGAAATATATGCAGGTTACTCCCGGCTGAAATACCGCCAGGACATGGTTAAACCGCTTGACGCACCCATACTGCAGGCCATCAATTTTACCCCTGTTGATTACGATCAGGATATTATTGATTCAAAACGGAAAGCAGCCGATTTCTATATCCCGTTTACTAGGCCAAGCGGCCCGAGTGACCGCCGCGATGGGGTGCGAAGGTAACGAGTTGCTCTCAAGCAACTCGTCCGAGCCCCACATGCGTCGCG
>CAISVC010000733.1 GCA_903888815.1 uncultured Fibrobacterota bacterium | reverse complement strand
GAAAGCGAATACCGCATCAACAGGGTACCGTGCCGGCTCCGCGACATTCACAACCTGTTTCTCGATACGGGTGTCGGTTCGAGCTCCTATACCACCATCGAACGCGGCATGATCGACTCGATTCTGAGCGATAAGGCCGAAGAACGCCGCATTCTGTTCGAGGAAGCGGCGGGCATCGGCAAATACAAGCAGCGCCGGAAGGAAAGCCTCAGGCAGATTGACAAAACGAAGCAGGATCTGCTCCGCATCGGCGACAAGGTGCAGGAGGCCGACCGCCAGGTGCGCATGCTGGCGCGTCATGTGGAGAAGGCGCGGCGGTATAAAACCTACCGCGAAGACCTTAAAACGCTCGAACTCGGGTACTGGAACAGACAGTTTTCGGCGCTTGGCGAGGTGGTTACCCGGCGCCGGCAGCAGCTGGAAGCAATGATCAGCAGCCGGGAAATGCTGAAGGCGCGCATCGCTGCCGGCGAGTCGCAGATCGAAAAGATGCGCATTACCGCCCTTGAGAAGGAAAAGGATCTTGAAATCGCCTCACGCAGCGTAAGCGAAGCAAGCGAAAAGATCATCGGACTCGACCGGGATCTGTCGGTGGCAATCGAGCGCATGAAGAACCTCAAAGAGAACGTCGGCGGCGTGGAGCGCGACGTCCATATGATCGAAACCCAGATCGAAGAAAACAGCCTTCTCCGGACACAGCTGGAAAAATGCATCATAGAGCGCGAAAGCGAACTGCAGAAATATACCGAACGCATCCAGGCGATGAACCGCGAAATCGGCGAGTTTGACGGTCACCTGCAGTCCAGCCGCAATGAGGCCGATGCGCTGCTCAGGGAACAGATCGAGCTGGTGAATACGGTCGGCGAGTCAAAAAACAGGGCCAGCGCGCTCAAGGCTGGTCTTGCGAACTGCCTGGAGCAACGGGAGCGCAACGGTCACGAACTGCAGAGCCTTGAGACGAGGATCGAAGAGTGCCGCGAGGCGGTTGTACGCTGTCAGCAGCAGCTTGCGGCGGCGGATGAGGAGAACCACCGTCTCCTGCAGTCCCGCGGAGCGTTGCTGGGACGCATTGACAAGGAAGATAAACAATACCAGGAACTCATCGAGCGGGAGAAACGGTTTGAGGCGCTGGAGGAGTCATCGAAGACCCAGCTCAAGTTTCTCGAAGGACTCGATGCCGCATTCGAAGGATATGAAAGCGGCGTTAAAGCGCTGCTGACGCGCACCCCGCCGGGGCTTCTGGGTAGCGTTGCGGCCCTGATCCGCGTCACCGACGAACACAACGTTGCGCTCGTCGAAAAGGTGCTTGGCCCGTCGGTACAGACCGTTGTATTTGACACCGAGGAAAATCTCTGTTCAGCCGTACGTTATCTGAACGAAGCGAAGGCCGGTACTGCCCGCATGATCGCTCTCGATCGTATCGCGGCTCCTGCAGGGACGTCATCCGGGGCCGCCGGTACGGAAATGCGGACGATCGTTGCAACAGCGCCTGGGTGTGAGGCATTATCCGCGTATCTGCTGCAGGGTATCATTATTACCGACAATGGCGAAAAGGCGATGGCCCTGTCAAAAAATCATGACCCCTCCCATACTTTTGTCGGCCGCGATGGGGTGATCTGCAAAGGAGACGGGACCGTCATTGCGGGCGAAGCGGGCAAGGAACATGCCGGCCTTCTTGGGAGGAAACATGAGATCGAACAGCTTTCTGTGGCACTGGAGCGTTACCGGAAAGAATATGCCGCGACCATACACGACAAGGATATCTGCGTGATCAACCGTGACGAAGCGAAAAAAGCGCTGGTTGAAATCGACGATAAGCTCAACAAGGGGCAGCGGCATTCGCAGGAACAGCAGACAACGATCAGGCACCACGAAAGCGAGCTGCAGAATATCGGGGAAAAAGTGCAGGGATTCCATAGGGAGGTTGCCGGGCTTGCGGTGAGAATAACGGGGCTCGAAACGGACATCGCACAGAGCGAAACCGAAATCGTAGTACAGCAGGGCAGGCACGACATGCTCGAAAAGCAGGTGGAAGAGGCCCGGAAAGTCCTCAGGGCAATGGAAGAGGAGCGGAATCTTCTTGCCGAACGGCAGAAAAATCACGAGCTCGAAGCGCAGGGGCTGGGCAACCGTCTCCAGCAGGACCGGCAGGATGTCGAAAGATTGATAAAAGAAAATACTAAAAGCTTTGAGCGGAAACAGCAGAAGCTGGCGGAAAAACGGAAAGCGGAAGGAGAAATCGCCGCACTCGCCGACAGTGTTGAACAGTACCGGCGTGAGCAGGCGGCGTTTATCGAACAGCGCAGCGGTCTCGAGACCATGCGCGACAGCCTCCGGGAGGAGTATAACGGCCGTCTTGCCGCCGTCGAAGAAATGCGGAAAAATATCAGGATCGAACAGTCCGGGTTCGAAGAGCTCAACAACAAGGTTCATGCCGCCGAGCTCGACCAGACACGCGACGAACAGGAACAGCACCGTATCCGCGAGCGCATGTGGGAAACCTATGATGTGGATCTGGTTTCACCGGCAACACCCCTGCCTGCCGTGACCGAGGATGATGCCGCGATACAGCAGAATATCGAGGTATTGCGAGAACGGATACGGCGGGTGGGAGAGGTTAATATGGCGGCATTCGAAGAGTATGAAACCGAAAGCGTGCGGCTCAAGGAGCTCACCACCCAGCGCGACGACCTGCAGAAAGCGGTTGACGATCTGGAACGCGCGGTGAAGAGACTTGACAAAGAGGCGCGTATGCAGTTCATTGCAACGTTTGATCTGGTCCAGAAACATTTCTGCGACATGTTTACCACCCTCTTTGAAGGAGGTGAGGCACACATCCGGCTTGAGGAGAACGTCGATCCGCTTGAGGCGACGATTCACATCAACGCGCGCCCTGCCGGGAAGAAAATGCGCGGCATACAGATGCTCTCAGCCGGCGAACGCGCGCTTACCGCCATTTCACTGCTTTTTGCACTGTATCTTGCAAAACCATCGGCATACTGCATCCTTGACGAACTGGATGCGCCGCTTGACGAAGCAAATATCATGCGTTTCCTCAGGGTGGTTCGGAAATTTTCCGGCAATACCCAGTTTATTGTGATTACCCACAACAAGCGCACCATGGAAGCCGCCGACGTGCTTTACGGGGTGACCCAGCGGGAGTCCGGCGTCTCAACCATTGTGTCGGTTAAATTCGAGGAAGCGGCGCGGCAGGCGGCATAGCCGCTGTCATGCAAGATCGTTTTGATTTTAATAACACCGGTCAATTATACTTCCAGATTGATTTCTTCAGGGCGCCGCGGTACACTATGGATGCCAGAGAGCGGATCACCACGACGGATAAACGAGGAGCAAAGAAGATGTCCCCGGCAATAAGAACGGCAGCGTTCTGCGTTTCAGCGCCGTTTCTGCTTTTCGCGAACGATCTCAATACCGGCGGCCAGGCCGGCATTGTGCGCACGCTTTCCGCTTTCACACTGGGCAAAAATCATCTGAACATCGGCGGTGCCTTCAAATATGCAACCGATGCAGAGTATGTCAAGGGGCCGGACGGGACAAAGTATGTGGTCCGTATGCAGGGCCTTTCCGCGACTACCGTGACTGATGCCGATCCCGCCCAGCTTCTATCAGGCAATATTTTTGCCGCCTATGGCCTTACCAGTATTCTTGATATCGGCGCAGATCTTCCGATATACGAGGACATTACCGGCTGGGGGCCGAAGAGCAACGGTGTCGGTGACCTCGAACTCAGCGCAAAATTAAAATATCCCTATCAGGTGCCGGGTACTTTTATCGCCCAGGCCTATTATCTCAACATGATTTTTCCGACAGGACGGAAATCTCAGGGCTTTTTCCCGCGTCACTCATATTATATAAAGAGCGATCCGGACAATACGGGGCTGCACGCATTTTCGGTCGACGCGGTGTTTGTAAATCCGATGCTCCTATGGACATTTGATTTCAGCCGGCTTTCACGCAACGTTCCGTTGCTGTTTCATGTCAATTTCGGAGGCGTGATCG
>CAISVC010000732.1 GCA_903888815.1 uncultured Fibrobacterota bacterium | reverse complement strand
TTGTCCATCTTGTCGCTGACTATCGTGCCGACCCGTTCTTTCCGCTTCCCTCGTTCAGTCATTCCGCTTCCTCATTTAGCGTACATGGTGATTACTTTGGTACTGCAGCTTCTTTGGCTTTCTGCGCAAGGATTGTTCTGGCCCTGGCGATATTCCGCCGCACCATACGCAGCTGTAATGCATTCGCGAGCTGACCCATTTTCGCCTGAAACCGCAGGTTGAAGAGCTCTTCCTCCAACTCCTCCACTTTTTTCGCCACCTCGTCACGCGATAAATTACGCAGCTCCTGTGTCTTCTTCATGATGAGAAATCCTTATCGCTCTGTTTCCATGAACCGCGCTTTGATCGGCAGCTTCTGTGCCGCAAGTTCCAGCGCTTCTTTTGCGAACTCCGGTCTGACGCCGGCCATTTCGAACATGACGGTGCCCGGCTTTACCACTGCAACCCAGCCCTCCGGCGTGCCTTTTCCTTTTCCCATGCGCGATTCAGCAGGGTGCTTGGTGTACGGTTTGTCCGGAAAGATGCGGATCCAGATTTTGCCGCCGCGCTTGATAAACCGCGTCATGGCAATACGCGCCGCCTCGATTTGCCTGCTGTCGATCCATCCCGGTTGAATCGCCTGAAGCCCGTAATCGCCGAATGCTATGGTATTGCACCGGGTCGCGATGCCTTTCATGCGTCCCCGCTGCACTTTTCTCCATTTAACTTTTGCTGGCGTATACATTTGCCTTCCCTCCTAAGCAACCACGGGTTCACCGGTCTCGGCGGGCTTTTTTTCAGCCCTGGTGATGACTTCGCCCTTGCAGATCCAGACCTTGACACCCACCGACCCGTACGTGGTATGCGCGGTCGAGGTGGCATAATCGATGATGGCGCGCAGCGTGTGCAGCGGAACACGGCCTTCTTTATAGGTTTCGGTCCGAGCGATTTCTCCGCCGTTAAGCCGGCCCGCGATCGTGACCTTGATCCCCTCGGCGCCCATGCGCATCGCGGTCGAAATCGCCTTCTTGGTCGCCTTTTTATACGAAACCCGTTTCTCGATCTGACGGGCGATATTATCGCCGACGAGCTGTGCATCCATCTCCGATTTCTTAACTTCGCGGATGTTAATCTGGATTTCTTTCTGGGTAAGATGCTGCAGCTCTCCCTTCAGCCGTTCAACTTCCTCGCCTTTTTTCCCTATGACAATACCCGGACGCGACGTGTGAATATTCACCGTCACCCGTTTCGCGGTCCGCTCGATCTCGATAAGCGAAATGCCGCCGTGTTCGAGGCGCTTCTTGAGATAATTCCGGATGAGCATGTCTTCGTACAGATAATCGGGCATCTTCTCGCGGGCAAACCAGTTTGACTGCCAGGTACGGGTGATCCCGAGCCTCAAACCTACCGGATTCGTTTTCTGGCCCAAATTCCCTCCTGTTAATTAGCAATCGTGACCGAAATGTGGCACATGTGCTTGAGGATGCGGGCCGCACTGCCGTGAGCGCAGGGCCGGGACCGTTTTAACACCGGACCCTCCTCAACCTTTATCTCCTTGATACGGAGTTCGTCGAC
>CAISVC010000731.1 GCA_903888815.1 uncultured Fibrobacterota bacterium | reverse complement strand
TTGACAAGGATGATCCCGCCATTGTTCGTTTTCAGCGGGATCTCTTCGTTGGCGGTTTTTCCGGCAAGAAGCACCGCGGCGAGAATTTTGTCAATATCCGATTCGTTGACAAAAAGATGGGCGAGGGGCTTGCCGACGATTTCTTCCTGTGTGTAGCCGAAATGTATCTGTGCGCCCCTGTTGAATTTCAGGATATAGCCTTCGGTGTCAAGCGTGAAAATGATGTCCGTGGAGTCCTGAAGAATACTTTCAAAATATTTCGCAATGTTCTGAAACCGTTTCCCGATGAGTTTGCTCTTGGCTATTTTCTCTGCATACCCCTGAACGTGTTTCCACATATACAGCATGATCAGAAAAACCAATATCAGCGTAAGCGAAAGAATAATGGCAACCGCTGCAGCTCCTTTGGAAAAAAATGCCGCGAGCAGAAGCGGCAGCATGATCGCAAACAACAGAAAACCGATCAGCGCCCTCTGTATGAGGGAGAGCCCGCCATAGTTGGTTTGTTCGCCGGAAAAGAGTTTAAGCAACATCGGTAGTTATAGTGGCACAAGAGCCATAGGTTTTCATTTGTACTTGATATTGAAAGACAAAAAAATCATCTTGTGCTGCTGCACCAGCAATTTTTATAATTTATGTTAATAAAATTACAATTAAAATAAAACCCCCCTTTTCCCCGCTACTTTCCAGAACAGGAAAACAGTGAGATGCAGTTTTTCTCTATCAGAATATCGCCCGGATAAATCAATAAAACTTTCGGATCTTCTGAAAGATAATAAATAGAAACAGCTTTAAGACTAGAAAAAATACGTTGTGCGGTCTAAATAAAGGTACAGGCAACGTGGTATATTTCAAAAAAGTTGAAAATGGGTCAATCTTTTTTTTCATAACGTGATCGGTAGGTGTAAAACCATTGCTGATAGCGGAAGGGTGAGGCAGGGGTTCAATGGATCTATCCCATTGAAATTATTCATAATAGGTGATAGTATAAAAAAATCCAGAAAATCCCTTGCCCTGGCTCAAACAAGATAATTATCTTTTTACTTCTTTTCCTGCGGGTGTCGAGGAGGAGGTTTCATTTCTCAGCCTTTACGCGACCAGGTTAAATACTATGAAAATTTTCCTCAAATTTGATCTTCAAGTCCGCTGTTTTTCGCGAGCAGACCGGAGGTGGGGCCATTACAGTGATTGAATGCGCCTCACGGGTCTATTTTGCTATTTTGCAAATAATAAATTAAGAACATTTGTAGAGGAGCAGGGCAATTGAAAGGGGTTTATGGTTTCGCATAAAAGACTGCAGCAATGGGTAAAAGAGGCGGCCGGCATGTGCCGGCCCGAATCGATATACTGGTGTGACGGTTCGCCTGCTGAATATAACCGGCTGTGCGCTGCAATGGTGAATACCGGCATGGCTACACCGTTAAATCCGGCTAAAAGGCCGGGAAGCTTCCTTTTCCGCAGTCACCCGTCGGATGTTGCACGGGTTGAAGACCGGACATTCATTGCCTCCGGCAATAAGGATAATGCCGGGCCCACCAATAACTGGATGGATCCTGCGGAACTCAGGAAAAAGATGACTGGTCTCTATTCCGGCTGTATGAAGGGCCGTATCATGTATGTGATCCCTTTTTCCATGGGACCGATCGGTTCTTCTATCTCCAAAATCGGCGTGGAGATCACTGATTCTCCTTACGTCGTCGTCAATATGCGCATAATGACCCGCATAGGCACAAAGGTACTTGATGCGCTTGGCAAAGATGGTGAATTTGTCCCGTGTCTGCATTCGGTCGGCGCGCCCCTGCAGAAAGGTCAGAAAGACACTTCCTGGCCGTGTACGCCGGTCATTGAAAACAAATACATCAGCCATTTTCCGGAAGAGCGGACCATCTGGTCGTATGGGTCCGGTTATGGCGGCAACGCACTTCTGGGCAAAAAGTGCTTTGCGCTGCGCATCGCTTCGGTTCAGGCGCACGACGAGGGATGGCTGGCTGAGCATATGCTTATTCTGGGTATTACGCCGCCCAAAGGAGAGAAGAAGTATATAGCTGCCGCATTTCCAAGCGCCTGCGGTAAAACCAATCTGGCCATGATGATCCCGACCCTGCCTGGCTGGAAAGTCGAATGTGTCGGCGACGATATTGCCTGGATGAAGTTCGGAACTGACGGCAGGCTTCATGCCATTAATCCCGAAGCCGGATTTTTCGGTGTTGCACCGGGCACCTCAATGCAGTCCAACCCTAATGCAATGCTTATGATAAAGAAGAATTCCATATTCACCAATGTAGTACTTACCGAAGAAAACGATATCTGGTGGGAAGGCATCGGCTATGAACCGCCAACGGGAAAAAAGATTGACTGGACCGGCAGTGCGTGGGAACCTTTGAGTCGTAAAAACGGCGCTCATCCCAATGCGCGGTTCACAGCCCCGGCGGTCCAGTGTCCGGTGATCGATCCTGCGTGGGAGGATCCCGCCGGAGTGCCGATCAGCGCGTTTTTAGTCGGCGGACGCCGTCCCACGACCATTCCGCTCGTGCATCAGGCATTTTCCTGGAACCACGGAGTATTCCTGGGTTCCATTGTAGGCTCCGAAACCACCACCGCTAATATCGGCGCGGTGGGCGTGGTGCGGCGCGATCCGTTTGCCATGCTCCCGTTCTGCGGTTATCATATGGGAGACTATCTCGCACACTGGATTTCTATCGGAAAGAGGACCACTGCCGATAAACTGCCAAACATATTCTATGTTAACTGGTTCCGCAGGTCAGATGACGGCAAGTGGCTCTGGCCCGGCTACGGCGACAACAGCAGGGTAATCAAATGGATCTATGAGCGGATATCCGGAACCGGAAAAGGGGTCGAGACGCCGATCGGTTATCTTCCATCACCGGGCGCCATTGATCTGAAAGGACTCGACCTGCCTTCATCAAATATAGGGGAGCTCCTGAAGGTTGATCCTGAGGAGTGGCTGCGCGAAGTGCAAAGCATCAAAGAGCATTACGGGAAATTCGGAGCGAAACTTCCGATTGTACTCAGGGAAGAACTTTCAGCTCTTGAATCGCGGCTTAAAAAAGCGCTTTCTTCATAGAAGGGGGCAGCCCGATGGGTTGGTTCAGCAAAAGCGAGGTACGGCGCGATACACAGAAATTGTCGAGAGACGACATCTGGATCAGATGCCAGGGATGCCGCGCTCATGTTTTCAAACAGGATTACTACGATAATCTGAACGTATGCCCCAAATGCAGCTGGCACGGAAAGCTGACTGCTGCGGAACGGATCAATCTGACATTTGATGCCGGTACTTTTGATGAAATGAACGCTTCCATCAGACCGTCCGACCCGCTCTCGTTTGTGGACGGCAAAGGGCCCTATACCGAGAAGGTCGAACAATCGCGTGTCAAGACCGGCCTGAACGAGTCGGTCGTTACGGGCACGGGCCGGATAAACGGCGTTCAGGTCGTAGCCGGGGTCATGGATTTCCGGTTTTTAGGCGGTTCCCTCGGCTCCGGCACCGGCGAAAAAATCCTCCGCGCGGCAAATTATGCGTGCGAACATAAGCTGCCGTATATCGTTTTTTCCGCTTCGGGCGGTGCACGGATGCATGAGGGAATTCTGTCGCTCATGCAGATGGCGAAAACCTGCGCCGGTATTGCCCGTCTTGACGAAAAGAAAGTGCCCTACATTTCGGTGCTCACCGACCCGACGACCGGCGGTGTTTCTGCTTCCTATGCGCTGGTCGGCGACGTCAATATCGCAGAGCCCGGCGCGCTCGTCGGTTTTGCCGGCCGCCGGGTGATCGAGGTTACCATCAAGCAGAAACTGCCGGATAATTTCCAGACCTCGGAGTTCTTTCTGGAGCACGGGTTCATCGACTGTATCGTGCACCGTAAAGAGATGAAACAGACTCTTTACCGGATACTATCTTACTATAATCGGTCGGGACGGCATCATGGAACGTGAACTTGATTTTGAAAAGCCGATACTTGAGCTGGAAAAAACGCTCGAAAAACTCCGTCATCACGAGAGCCAGGGCAGAGGCGGGCATCGCAGCCTGATCGAGACGCTGGAAAAACAGCTTGATGCGGTTCGTAAGGAAGTGTACCGGAACATCACGCCGTGGCAGACCGTGCAGATTGCCCGGCATCCGCATCGTCCTGTTCTGCGCGATTACATTGAAGACATTTTTACCGATTTCGTGGAACTGCACGGCGACCGCTGCTTTGGCGACGACCATGGGCTTATCGGCGGTTTTGCCATGCTCGGTGATGAGAAAGTGATGCTTATCGGGCATAACAAGGGCAAGAACGTTGAGGAGAATATCAAGCGTAATTTCGGCATGTCGCGGCCCGAAGGGTACCGCAAGGCGTTGCGCCTCATGCGGCTCGCGGAAAAGTACAACCTGCCGGTGGTAACGTTCATCGACACCGCAGGCGCCTTTCCGGGGCTAGACGCAGAAGAACGCGGGCAGCACGAAGCGATCGGCCGGAACCTCACCGAGATGGCGCGTCTCCAGGTGCCGATCGTTGCCGTTGTGACCGGCGAGGGCGGCAGCGGCGGCGCGCTGGGAATCGGCGTCGGCGATGTCGTGCTGATGCTGCAATATGCAATCTATTCGGTCATCTCGCCCGAAGGCTGCGCCGGAATACTCTGGCGTGACGGCTCCTTTTCCGCGCAGGCGGCAGAGGCGCTCAAGCTGACGTCGGCATCGCTCCTTGATCTCGGTGTCATCGATGAAATCATTCCCGAACCGCCGGGCGGTGCGCACCGCTTTCCGCAGCAGACGGCCGATACGATGAGGAGCGTGGTGCTCAAACATCTGAAGGAACTTGGCGCGCTTACGACCGTGAAGCTTTGTGCAAGAAGGTTTGAAAAATTTTCCGCCATGGGAAAATTCATCGAATAGCATAGAGGAAATGCTGCTATGAAGTTAGAAAAATACCGCACCGAAGATCAGCTGCATAAGATACCGCTCCGCGTTACTGATACGACGCTGCGCGACGCACACCAGTCGCTCTGGGCCACGCGCATGCGGACCGAAGACATGCTCCGTATCATCGATGTGATTGACAACATAGGATACTATTCGCTCGAATGCTGGGGAGGCGCCACCTTCGACGTCTGCCTGCGTTTTTTGCGCGAGAACCCGTGGGATCGGCTGCGGCTCATCAAGGCCAAGGCGAAAAACACCCCGCTCCAGATGCTCCTGCGCGGCCAGAACCTGGTCGGGTACCGGAACTACGCCGATGACGTGGTTGACCGGTTCATCGGGCTGGCCTGTGAAAACGGCATCGACATTTTCCGTGTTTTCGACGCGCTTAACGACACCCGCAACCTCGAGGCCGCCGTACGGACGATCAAGAAGCATGACGGTCATGCTCAGGGAACGCTCTGCTACACAATTTCGCCGGTGCATACGGTCGAGAAATTCGTCCAGTATGCAAAAGAGCAGGTGGACATCGGCGTGGATTCGCTCTGCATCAAGGACATGGCGGGGATTCTGTCGCCGATCGCGGCCGAACGCCTCGTACGCGCTCTGGTGCGGGAAGTCGGCGTGCCGATCCAGCTGCATTGCCATTCGTCAAGCGGTATGGCGGTCGCCACCTATGTGGAGGGCGTGCGTGCCGGCGCCGGTGCCATCGACTGCGCAGTGTCGTCCATGGCTGGCTTTTCCTCACAGCCGCCGGTAGAGACCTTGGCGGTTATTTTCGAAGAAACCAATTATTCGGCGAATCTGGACATGGAGGCGATCGAACGCGTCGCGAAGTTTTTCGCCGAGCTTTCACCCAAGCGGAAGCAGGCGAGTGGAATGCTCCCGTATATCGACCCCGAAATTCTCATCCACCAGATCCCCGGAGGCATGATTTCCAATTTCCGTTCCCAGCTTGAGATGCAGAATGCGCTTGACAAACTGCCGGACGTGCTTAAAGAGATAACGCTGGTCCGCGAGGACCTGGGCTATCCGCCGCTTGTCACGCCCACGAGCCAGATCGTGGGAACTCAGGCGGTCATGAATGTGCTGGCCGGAGAACGGTACAAGATCGTTCCCAACGAGGTCAAGGATTATGTACGGGGGCTCTACGGCAGATCGCCGGCGCCGATTCACCGGAGGATGATCCGGAGAATTCTGGGCGATGAGCAGCCTATTACCGGCCGTCCCGCAGACCGTCTGACTCCAGTGCTTCCCAAGGCGACTGACGGCGTAGATCCTAAACTGATCGAACATGAAGAGGATATCCTTTCCTATCTATTGCTGCCTGAGCCTGCGGTGGAATATTTCAAGTGGCGCGTGCTTCCTCCTGCAGAGCGGCCGGAAACACCGGCCGATCTTGAGCTCAAGAAACTCAGGCAGGACATTAAACCCGAGGCAACCCCCCCTTCACAGCCTTTATCCCCGTTTGCCAGCGAGATAGAGTCGCTTATAAATACGGCGCCAACGCTCGTGCAGCAGCTTTTACGCAGGATCGACGGCCTGTCGCTCGATGAGGTTGTTTTCAAAAAAGGCGACCAGCGAATTACCGTACGTGCTGCAGAAACGTCAGTTCCTTCAGCTTCGGTAACCGTTGCCGTTTCCGACAATGATAAAGCACCCCAGCCTGGAGAGGGTGTAAAAGCTTCATCTCCCGTACCTGCAAAGACGCAGGCGACACCGGCACAGCAGGAGCCAAAGAAGGCAGAGGTATACAAACGCACGATCAATGCGCCGCTGGTCGGAAAGTTTTACATGTCGCCAGGGCAGGGCAAAACCGCTTTTGTCAATGAAGGCGACACGGTGAATGCGGGCGACAAAGTCTGTATCGTGGAAGCCATGAAGCTCTTTAATGAAATAACTGCGCCGGTAAAATGCAGGATTGTCAAAATACTGGTGCAGGAAGGGGTGACGGTGCAGAAAGAGCAGCCGCTTGTGGCGATTGAAGAGGTGTAGAGATCTTCCCGATTCCCTCCGGCTATCGTACGGGATAGAAGCCACTGGAAGCAGGGGTTGTCCAACGGCGTCCATCAATACGTATAATAATTCGCTCATTAACATCGGCATACGGGAATGCAATGCTGCGTCCAAGCAGATCGAAAATATGTGTGTACCGGTTAAAACCTTATTGCAGGCTGACGCAGCTTTGCAGTCACTGTATATCAACAGGGTAGCTATTTGCTGACGGGCAGCATGGTTAGAAACTCCCGGAGGTCGGGACGATGCCGGCGGTGCCGTTTTTTTTCGTATTCGCAAACAGCCGCGCCGAGGGCGGAAAAAAACGGCAATGCAAGGGAATTATACTCGTATTGATCATCATTAATGATATCATCTTCGTTTGCAAAGATGACCGCGGAGAGGAAAAATTCAACCCGTGCGTCGAAGTCGGCAAAGTAGGCCACATCGCTCATGAATCCATAGGCTCGGCCTACCACATTGAATTCACGCAGATGCGGAACACAGGGGTGCGTACTGTCGCCGAAAAGGAGATATTTTTTGAAATTATCAGGGTATCCGCTGTCTGGAGCGTAACGCGGGATGCCCGACTCATGCGGCAGCAGACACATCCAGGTACGAAGGAGGTAATAGTCTGAAGCGGTAAGCAGGAATGATTTTTTACGTTCAACCGTCGCCGGAAACATGACCGCGATCAGGAGACGGTGTTCTTCTTCCAGTGGTATATAGTTAAGAAAGTCCGCCCTGAACGGATGCGGTATGAGCAGCCCATTTCTATAGGAGAAGCTTCCCATAAAAACCGGTGCTAACGGATTGACGTCAGGAAGCTGCGAGACCGTTTGCGGCTGGGTGAAAAGAACCTTCCCTTGCTTCCCGAAAAATCGGATCGGGTTGTTTTCCCGGTTTTGCAATCCGGCACAACCCGAAAACCTGTGCAGAAGACGGATTCCGCCATAGCCGCATTCAGCCAGCCGACGATTGGCATAATCTCTTGTTAAAAATTCCCACAGGCGGTTGTAGCCGCCGTTATCGCTTACGAGCAGCATGCGCTTGATTGAGGATTCAATGGATATGGAATCGGAAGGAAGATTATCGTCACTGTCATAGATAGTATTGCAGCCGATATCGCAATCGATCTTCATACGCGAACGCCGGTTGAATCCCCGGATTCCGAGCCTGTTGATTTTTTCAAGCGCCAGCACAGCAACCGGCAGTTTTACAAGGCTGGCAGGATAAAAGTATTGTTTCGGATCAACATGAAAAGAGAAATGGGTGAAATGCGGCCTGTTTTGCACATCCCGGTTGATTTGTGTATACAGAATCTGAAGATTATATCGGTCGGGTTGCGATAGGACGGATTGGTAGGGCGGCGGAAGAAGGTGCAGAAGGCTGTCAAGAATAGTTCCGCCTGCTGTAGCGGGCAGTACTATGATGATAATAATGAAGAGTGCGCGATAGAGCAATAGAGGCATACATTGATTCTGCCGCTTATGGATATGGCCTGGTCGCGGCCTCGGCCTTATCGTACCGGTTCAGATGTGCCAGGCGCGTTAGGAACGTTCGGTGCATTGGTCCTGATTGCCAGTATCAAACTGGAATATGAATCCTTCCAGTGGTACCCGATATTAAACGGCAGCTGCTTAATGTCCTTGCTTGAATGGAATATCGAATCAAGGTCTTTCTGAAACCCGTAATTGAAATCTTTAATCGGTTTTGTATAATGGCCGTAAAGCGTCACGGTCCACGCGTCCGGCTTGAAAAAGCGGTAGGGGATGCCGGTATCGTCCTGCAGCACTGCTTTCGCGCGCAGGCAGAGGCCGCGGATAATGGAAAAGTTGTTTCCGTGCATTAAATAGGACGCAGCTTTTGCAAATACAATCATATTGTCGATGGAGCGGAGGTAGGTCTGCAGCTGTGGTTTGAGCTTCAGCGAAGAATCCTGTATGTCAACAGAAAAATAGCACAGGTGCCGCACTTTGCCGTCGCCCGGTGTTTTGACATATTGTATCTCCATGCCTCCGGTCTGTTTTTTCTTTGCCTTACCCGTCGCGCGGGGTCCTGGAACGAGTGTCCCGCTTGAATCGATATGGACCTTATTGATGGACACAATAGCGTAGTTGCGCCGTGCGAGAAATACCATAAAGAGAGTGAGATTCCCCTGCAGGTAAGGTGTTCGCAACTGTTGGATCATACGTCCGGTAATAAAGTAGTCGCGCTGGAAGATGATGGACAGGGACATCCTGATATCTTCGGTAAAATTAACAAAGTGTTTTTCTGCCATTTGCGGGGAAGGAATGTCACCGGTCTTTTCAAGGCTGATATATACGGAATTCTCACAATCCGGGAAAAAAACATCGGCATTAAGGAAATCAGGGCCGCTGAAGGGGTAGAACAGCGTTGCCCCGGCAGTAGAAATTCCTGTCAGTTCAATTGCGCGCCACTGCTCTATTGCCTGAAGCCGATGGTCGAGCTTCAACCAGTTATCTTCAAAAATTTTATGGTGTACGGTCCAGCCTTTACCTGAGGTAAGTTTCGGGTATCTTGTGCTGTCAAGCGGCAGCATGCCGGCGTAAATGCGCGCCTGATCGGTGAGCGCGGAATCGAATATTGCTGTCCCGGACATGGGCGCAGATGCTATCTGCTGTGTGACTGATGCAGGTATGGTTGGTGGTGCTACCGGGGGAGGAGCCGTCGTATCAGTTTTAGGTCCGCTTACCGCAATTGATGCCGTTGCCAGAAAAATGGTCAACGTCCGTGATATATCATTTTTCATTTTGTGGATCTCCGTTTGATAAGGAAGTAAGCGATAATTCCAGCAACCAGGACACCCAGTCCGGCATAAGATATAGCCGGACGGTCTTTGAGCAGATAAAATAACATCCATGCGTTAAGTGCAATGAAAATAAGCGGGGTCACCGGATATCCAGTCGTTTTGTAAGAATAGTGATCAGAGGTCTTCCTTCGACGCAGAACAAAGACGCCGATAACGCTCATACTGCTGAAGAGCGCCAGCATGAAACCTGTGAAGGTGACTACTTTTTCAAAGGTCGAAGTCCAGAGAAATACAAGCGCGATACCGGCTTGTGTGATAATGGCAATCAAGGGAATGCCCCGTGAATTCACGCGGGAAAACAGCGCCAGCCTGGGATAGTCCTCTCCCATTACCTTCAGAATACGAGGGCCGGCAATAACCATCGAACTCACCGATGAGATCAGGCAGAGAGCGATGAACAGCCCCATGATTTTTCCCCCAAGGGGACCGAAAATATTAACGGATGATACGAGACCTACTTCGACCTTGCCGGCAAGTGCAGGAATCGGAGTGCTTCTTAGAAACACATAATTCAGCAGGACATACAATACAATCACCAATCCGGTGCCGGTGAGGATTGCCTTCGGCAATTTCGACGATGCATCCCTGATCTCGCTGGCAAGATAGGTTGCAGCATTCCATCCCGAATAAGCATATGAGACATATACAAGAGATTGAGCGAATGGCAAAGAAAAAATCATGGAAATATTTTTTGCGTTGGGAAAAAGCTGCATGGCAACCGGTGATGGTGTAAATAAAAGCCCGCATAAAATAAAAAAAACAATCAGCCCTATTTCGAGGAGCGTTATGGCGGATTGGAAACGACCTCCGAAGCGCAACTCAACAAGATGCACCGTGGTAATACTGCAGATCAGGATAGTCGCCAGGAGATTTGGAGAGAGAACCGGAACAACTCCATGGAAATAGATGCCGAATGCCATCGCGGAGATCGCCATAGGCGCAGAAAAACCCACAATCGCTGAAAACCATCCCGAAAGAAATCCCGCCATTGGATGGTAGAGGCGGCTGAGGTAGTGATACTCGCCGCCGGAACGCGGAAGCGCGGACCCCAGTTCAGCATAGCTGAAGGCACCGCAGAGCGCAATAAACCCGCCTATTACCCACAACAACAACAGGGTCAGCGGTTCCGTAATGCCGGCAGCCTGCAAGCCGAGGCTTGTAAATACGCCGGTACCAACCATGTTGGCAACCACAATGGCTGCCGCGGTCAGATACCCGATTTTTCTGTTTTTTTCTGTTGCTGAAGCAATAGGCGATACCGGCATTTTGTTATTCTTATCAAATGGTTAGAAAAAAATACATTACGCGCATATTTCATCAGACGACAGGTGATCACTTAGGTAAGGTGATGAAGGTTTCTTTTTTGTACTGCCTGTAGCAGGAATAGCCCGATCATCCAGAGATTAGCCAATACGATGGTGAAGAAAAAGAAAACAGCCGGCCGGTAAAGAAGTGCGGCACCAATGAAGAACGTGATATGGGTCGAGGGACCAATGAGATTCCATGATACCACCGCTTTTGCACTCACCATAGGCGGTTGTGCATGAGCAGCGGGACGGGATTTTCCTGTTTGCAGCGTCAGATACCGCAGGTAAATCATGATCAGTATTTTATCGATATAGTGGCCTTTATATTGCCGTAACCGCACCATCTCCTCGGAAAAAATACGGTGTTCATCATCATCAATTGTTGTCTTGCCGGCAAGCCGGCGGACAAAAGCGTTCCGGAAATAGTCGCTCGAAATGGAATGCAGAATGGTGCTGACTACAGCCAGAACCACGAGCAGCCATGCATTACAGGGCAAATGAACGTCTCCGCACTGTGTCGCCTTGGTCAACCCGATTCCGAACCCGAGATAAACCGCGCCGCTGGCGACATAATCGACAATCCCGTCAACGATGCGGCCGGTTTTTGTCCCGTTTTTTTTAAGACGGGCGATCATCCCGTCGGCGCAATCGAGGACGTTTGACAGTCCGAACAGCAGACCGCCGAGCAAAAAGTGCTTTCCAGCACCTCCGGCGAGAGAAATACCAGCAGCGATCCCGGCGACCATGGCCAGGACGCTTACCCGGTTAGGCGTCAGGGGGAGCGCCATCGTGGATTTGACAAAGATGAAAGCAAGGGGGCGGTAAAAAAACAGATCAATCAGCTCTTCGGCACAGGGATTTTTAAGGGAATTCTTGAATTCGGCGACCATGGAGTGCTGCTTCATGAGAGATCCTTGAGCGTACTGCACCAAATATAATTTTTATCGTTTTCTTTAAATAGAAAATCAAAAGTTGCGAACCAGGTGAGTAAATATCGATTTTCAGATAGGCTTGTTTTTCAATAGATACCCTGCAACAGGCAAAGCGGGCTTTTCAATGATCAAATGTATCCGGTATATTTCAATGGCATTTCTGCTGCCGGTCCTTTTCACGTGCGATGCTATCACCAATTTTATCATTTCCGACGAAGATGAAATCACGCTCGGCCAGAAATTCAGGGCCCAGATTTGTGCTGATGCTGTGAACTATCCTCTTTATACCAAAGACACCGCGGTTATTAACTATATCCAGCTTATGGGACAGGCGATCGCCGATGCGCAAAGCGATCGCAAAAATATTCCTTTTTCATTCACGATTATAGACAGTAACATCGTAAATGCTTTCTCGCTGCCGGGCGGGCCGGTCTTTGTCTACAGGGGATTGCTTAAGGATGCACGAAGCGGTGCGGAGGTTGCGGGAGTTTTAGCCCATGAGATAGGCCACATTACCATGCGCCATGCCGCTAAAAAATTAGCAGAGGCGTATGGGGTGCAAATCATCGATCAAATCCTGTTCGGCAGTGATTCGTCGGCCGCTGCCATTATTGCAAATCTCCTTGCCGGAATGGCGTTTTTAAAGGTCGGCCGTGACAATGAGTATCAGGCGGACAGCTGCGGAGTGGCTTATTCCGTGCTTACCCGTTATAATTCGTATGGCATAAAGAACTTTTTCCAGACTCTTTATAACCTGTATGGAGACACTCCATTTGAACTGTTTTCCGATCATCCGGCCACGAGCGAGCGTATCAGCAACGTGCAGAGACTTATTAACAAAACCCCGGGCGTCCCGCCCGGCGTCCCGCCCAATGATACAACCTGGATGCATCAGGCGGACTATGCAGTAATACTGTCTAAATTATAAATTTCAATAATAATTCTGTAACCGTTTAATGCGGAGAAAAATATGAAAAAAGGGTCGGGCATTAAAATCGCGGTCATTGCTTTTTCGGCCATGCTTCTTCTGGTCGCGGGCGGTATCGTTACTCTATATCTCATGTTTCCTCCGCAGAAAATAATTGCCCTTATCGTACCGCAGGTCGAAAAGGCGCTCGGCAGGAAGGTGGCGGTCGAAAAGGCCGGCATT
>CAISVC010000730.1 GCA_903888815.1 uncultured Fibrobacterota bacterium | reverse complement strand
TTCATCATTGCATCCCAGAGCTTTTGCTATGCATATCGCATACTCTTGAACCCTGTCGCTGTGCTGTTCGGTATATTGGTCTTTGGCGTTCAGTATTTGTATGAACGAGTGCAGAATAGTTACAAAACTGCTTATGCTGATTCCCGTATTTGCACTGTTCATCGGACTGCGCCTCTTGAAATGTAAGTCTGGAAAACGTCACGGCTTACCCCCTGGCCGTAGCTACAATTATAATAAAAATCAGCGTGTTTTGCAAAAATATTTTTTCTTTTTTTCCTTTCCTTGCCGGCATCAAACACCCAAACTATATTGATTGCTGTTCCCGGCCTGTACGGAGCGATACAAAAAACGGCTACCCGATCATAAAGGAGGCGGATATGGCACGCAAACCGTTACATGCAATGATGCTGCTGTCGATGTTTTTTTTAGTCGCCGGTTTTTCACCTGAACCCGCTGCGGCGTCGGCGATGAAACAGAGTATGGATTCGCTGTTTATGAAGATCGGGCAGGATTTTGATTCTATCGCGGCTTCATCGGCAGTCAGGAAAAAAGCGGCGGATCCTGTCGACGGGTATTTTTTTGCGTACCTCAAAACCCATCAGCCATACTATGCTTTGACAAGGACCAGCCAGAAAGGCGTCGTGATAAACGAGGTAATCCGCATGGTTGATAAACCCGGCGCCAAAAAGCAGAATGTTTCACGCGAGCCGTGGTTTAAATATGTCAGCACAAGGCTTGCAGAATACAGAACGTACATAAAAATAGAAGAGACCGGCCGTTATTATCTGTTCTGGGCAGCGCCTGTTATCGACAAAACCCAGAAGGGTAAGGCGGCGTTTCTGGGCGCAGTGACTTTAAAGATAGACATATGGGAGTGTTTCTGCAACTTTTCAAAAAACACCGAAATACCTTTTCTCGTCCGCCTGAACAAGATACGTCTGTATGCTCATAAGTGGAAAGATACGATTGCGTACAGGGAGGAGCTGCTGGCGGTTCCCGGCGTGAAAAGGATATCGGTACGGTCTCCCAGAATCATCGCCGCCGTTGCAATGCCGGCAGATACTCAGGCGGCGCCGTCTGCAACCGTGGATTCCAGCAGGATCAAAGCTGCTGCAGACTCATTGAAGAGCGTGAAGGCGAAACAGGCAAAAAATCACCGCCGTACCATTATCGGCGGCATTGTCATGCTGCTGATCATTATTATTATCGGTTACTTTATTTCGGTGTTCAGGAACAGAATGGTTGAATGGAAAATCAACCGGCAGAAATAGCTGTCCGGCGCCGATTGCTTTTAGAAATAGAAACCCAATCCTAATCCGAAAATGCTCGGCGTGATGTCGGTGAGGCCGAGATCGACCTCCATGAAAAGGGCCGTGTTTCTGCGGATATAAATGCGCGGGCCGAAAAACAGCCATGCCGGAACGGTGATATCATTGTCCGGGAACTCAATATCCATATCAAGGCCTCCGTAAAGGACAACGGTATTTCCAAGGGGGAAGGTAAGATCGAGCGTCGCGTCAAGGCCGAGGTTATGGCCGACATGAGCACCGGTGATGAGCGACAAATAAGGGCTGCTTTGCAGCAGCGCCCACTGCAGGTCAACCCCGAAATAGGACCGGTCATTATTTGCAAAACGGCCGTTGATGTAGAGGTCAAGGGAATGCGTGATGCCGACACCGCCGAGAAAATAGAGGCCGGGGCTGACATCGCCGTTTACCAGCAAGATCGGCGCAATACCGAGATGGAACGCGCCGTCCTTCAATTTCTGCGCAGTATTGTAAATCTGGCCGGATGATGTCAGAGAAAAGAGCATTATAAAGGCCACGATGAAGGGGGTTGCTGTTTTCCGCATACGGATCTCCTTGCTGCTATTAGTGATTGAACCTGAACAGTGTGTTTCTAATATAGTCAGTATGCCTTTAAGGTGTCAAACGGTATAATCTTACGCTTCAATAGTTAGTATCGCGGCGCCGAGGTGATTTATTTTTAAAGCAGTTACTTCCGGGCAACAGAGAAGGAGCTGCAATCATGAAAGCTTCCGGTAAATTTCTATGGATAACGCTCTCCATTGTCGCTGCGGTTTCGATCGCTGTCGTAGTACGGGCAATCAACCCTGCTGAAAAAGTCAACGCGCTGTGGATCGTCACGGCCGCGGCCTGCTTTTATATCATCACGTACCGCTTTTACGCATCGTTTATTGCCGCAAAAGTGCTTGCGCTTGATCAGCGCCGCATAACACCCGCGATACGGCTGAATGACGGCATGGATTATGATCCGACCAACCGGTGGGTGCTGTTCGGTCACCATTTTGCGGCGATCGCCGGCGCCGGCCCTCTCATCGGTCCCATGCTGGCCGCCCAGTTCGGTTATCTGCCGGGGTTTCTCTGGATCCTGATCGGCGCAGCGCTTGCCGGGGCGGTGCACGATATGGTCATTCTTACGGCATCGGTGAGGAGGAACGGCCGGTCGCTCGCCCAGATCGCGAAAGACGAAATCGGTCCCGTAGGCGGACTGGCAACCGCCATTGCGATCATCTTCATCATCATCGTGGCGCTTGCAGGGCTCGGCCTCGCTGTTGTCAATGCGCTCAAACAGAATCCATGGGGAACCTATACCATCTTCCTGACAATCCCGATTGCCCTTCTCATGGGGTTCTATCTGAAGTGGCTGCGGCCGAATAAAGTCGCAGAGGTGAGCCTTATCGGCGTGCCGCTGCTCCTCATCGCGGTCGGCACCGGCCATTTTATTCCGGGGTCGTTTCTTGAACCGGTCTTCAACCATCCGAAGAATTTCATCGTCATATCGCTCGCGATATACGGATTTGTCGCGTCGGTGCTGCCGGTGTGGATGCTGCTGTGTCCGAGGGACTATCTGTCAACGTACATGAAGATCGGCACCATCCTTCTGCTCGCGCTCGGCGTGGTATTCATGGCGCCGGTCATCCAGATGCCGGCGGTCACGAAATTCGCGGCCGGCGGCGGTCCCATCATCCCGGGCAAGCTCTTTCCCTTCATGTTCATCACCATTGCATGCGGCGCTATTTCCGGGTTCCATTCGCTCATCGCTTCCGGCACCACGCCCAAGATGATCATGTCCGAGAAGGATATCAAGTTCATCGGCTACGGCGCCATGCTTACGGAAGGATTTGTCTCTATTATGGCGCTTGTTGCCGCCACTATCCTTATTCCCGGTGATTACTTTGCGATAAACAGCATGTTGGACCCCGACAAACTCGCGGCGATCGGGTTTCCGGTTGACAAAATAAAAGAACTCTCTGCCATGGTGGGCATCAACGTGGAGCACCGTCCGGGCGGGGCAGTGTCTCTGGCCGTCGGCATGTCCACGATACTTTCCCACATCCCGGGCATGAAAAACCTCATGCCCTACTGGTTCAATTTCGCGCTCATGTTCGAGGCGCTTTTTATCCTGACAACGGTCGACGCCGGGACCCGCGTGGCACGTTTTCTGCTGCAGGAACTCGGGGGAAACATCTACAAGCCGCTTGGACAGACGCGCTGGCTTCCCGGAAATATTATAATGAGCGGTGTTGTGGTGTTTGCATGGGGATACATGATCCATTCCGGCAGCATTTCGACCATCTGGCCCATGTTCGGCGTGGCCAACCAGCTTCTTGCCGCAATCGCGCTCGGTGTGGGCACGACGGTCATCATCAAATCAGGCAAATTGAAATACGCCTGGGTGACTTTTATCCCGATGTGTTTCATGTTCGTCACCACCCTTACTGCGGCCTGGCAGCTGGCGTTGTTTTTCAGGACAAAAGCCATTGCCGCCAAAGCCGCAACTGATGCGTTCACGTTCAACCTCGACGCGGTGCTGGTCGCCTGCATGGGTGCGCTCGCCGTTGTTGCGCTCGCCGATATGCTCTATAAGTGGTACGGCTGGGTGTCGGGGAGACGCGAGATGAAAACGAGCGAGGTGGTGGAATTTCAATATTTGTCCCCGAGATGACGATTGAGCAATGCCGCCAGTTCTTCCATTTTAAACGGTTTACAGATGCTATCGGTAAATCCGAAATTGCCGGGGTTTGCCATTACCGGGTCATCGGCATATCCGCTTGAAACGAATACCGGAAGGCGGGCATTCAATGTGCGCAGCTCGGCAACCGCTTCCCTGCCACCCATACCCCCGGCGATAGTGAGGTCAAGAAACATAGCGGCGAATGGGCGGCCGGCTTTGGTTTCTTCAATGAAAAAGTCCAGGGTTTCCTTTCCCTCTTTCCTGCATTCTACGGAATAGCCTAAATTTTTAAGCAATTTTCCGAGCGCTTCCCGTATGATTTCTTCGTCGTCCATGATAAGGATTCTGCCGCTGCCCCTGTGCCCCGCAAACGGTTCCGGCGCCGTTATCGCCGGCGACTCATTGGAAGCCGGCAGGAAAAGGTGAAACGTACTGCCTTTGCCTTGTTCGGATTCGACATCTATGCAGCCGTTGTGCTTCTTGATAATGGAGTAGCAGATGGTAAGGCCGAGACCGCTCCCTTTCTGCTTTGTCGTGAAAAAAGGATCGAAAACGCGCGGAAGGATTTCTTTCGGAATGCCTATGCCGTTATCCTTTATTGATATTTTCACATAGTTGCCGGCAGGCAGTGAGGATAGTTCGTTTTCCCTCAGCGAGATGTTCATTGCCGAAATCTCAATGGTACCGCCCATCGGCATCGCCTGCTGGGCGTTGATGACGATATTGTCAATGACCTGTGCGATCTGGTTTTTATCGAAATTGCACAGGAGAAGCCCGGCAGGAACGTTGAAACGACAGGAAACATTCGATCCGCTCAGGGCGAACTGAGACGTTTCGCGGATGATCGGGAACAGGGCGCCGACCTTTCTGACCGGCGCGCCGCCTTTAGCAAACGTGAGCAGCTGCCGGGTAAGGCCCCGCGCCCGGTCGATGGTATTTAAAGCGGTGGCAAGATACCCTGAAACGGTGCTGTCCTTTGATTCCGTATTCGCCAGCTCAATGTAACCGAACAGGCCGCTCAGGAGATTGTTGAAGTCATGGGCGATGCCGCCTGCAAGAACACCGAGGGATTCAAGCTTCTGCGCCTGCTGCAACTGCTGCTCCAGCTTCAGCCGGTCTTCCTCGGTTTTTTTGCGCTCGGTGATATCGCGATAGTTGACTACGATGCCGTTGATGTTCGGATCGTCGAGCAGGTTTCTGCCGCTGCACTCCATCCAGAGCCACATACCGTCCTTATGCCTGACTCGAAGCACCATCTGCAAAGTTTCCCCCGGATGGGCGACCGAACGGCCCAGGGCCTCCTGCACTCCTGCGATGTCGTCGGGATGCACCATATCGAACGCGACGATGCCCAATCGTTCTCCTGCATCATATCCCAGTAAGCGCTTGAGCCTCGGACTCTCGTAGAGCACCTTGCCCTTGCTGTCAACAACGGTAACGCCGTCAAAAGCATTTTCAATGAGCGCCTTGAACCAGAGTTCGCTTTTTCTCAACGTATCAATCAACCTCGCATTATCAAGCGCAATAGAAATGTGGTTCGCAAATGCGGTAATTTCAGGGATGTTTCTCTCGGACAGTCCCTGCCCCGTAATGTTAAGTATGCCGATAACGGCACCAGAAACGATCAGGGGGCAGTAAATCCCCGGAACCGTACCTAAGGTACTCAGAAGTCTGCTGAGAAATGGCCGGGCTTTAAGGGGCAACAACTGCTCGATTATCGAGTGGGGGTTAGCAACAAATAAAGAACCTTTTTCTTCAATTACCCGACGGTGAATTTCGGTTTTTCCGGTTGATATGCTGAATCCTTCAATCGAAACACCCACGATCCCTGCTATTGTAGTAAGGGTGTCCTGAATGGGGCCTTTTGGATAAGCGACGGAAGCGAAAACCAGGTTCTTGTTTGTCGCATCAAGAAGGGCGATTCCTCCCCTCATACCCAGCTTTTGAACCTGCTGTTTGAAGGCTCGTAAAACCTGTTCCTGCGAGCCGACAGAGTTTTGTATCAAAGCTGCGGCGGAGTTGAGCGATTGTATTAAATCCCGGTCTGCTGCGGACAGGACTTTGTTGAATAAATCGGGTCCGTTTTTCTCCTTCATAAATTTATCCTCTCATTCGACGTGACAGGTTTTGGAGAGAACCGCAATCGGCCGATTACGTGACCCAGGGAACAGGCCTTCTTTTTAATCTGCCTTTCGGCCGGTGCCACAGATAATTTTAGGTTTATAGAATATCAATTTTCCATTTTACAAAATCAAATGATATTTTAAACGGGGCGGTCAAAGGATAGCGCTTCTGTAACAAATTCTTTCCTTGCTTCGTTCTATACGGTGAACACTTAAGTGCCGCTTCGCTTCTGGCGGTGAAGTGCCTGGCATGGGTCGCAGCAAATCAGACGTCCTGCGCGTGGTGATGCAGAACATAGGCGCGCTCCTCTTGCATAACCGCTGCCGGGGAAAATAGATTAGGAAACAGCATGCCCCGGGCAGTATAACGCCTGCAACCGGAGGTCGGTTACCGTGGACGGATACGAATTCAGACAACTGTATGACCGCAATGCCCGAAGGCTCTACAACTTCATTTTATGGACAACAGGGAACAGGTCGGTCTGCGACGATATTTTACAGACGGTTTTTATCAAGGTCTGGCGGAGTGCCAAAGTGCCTGCCGACACCGGCGAACAGACCGCCTGGCTGTATGCCATCGCCCGTAACGCCTGCATCGATCATTTCAGGAGCAGCAGGCATTTTACAGAGTACAACGATGAAATCGGGGGAACTGCTGAACGGGCCGATACCGAGGACGACGGCAGGCTGGCGTGGCATGAAGTCGCACAACTGCCCGGAACCGAGCGCGCCATCGTGTATCTCCATCTGAAAATGGGATACTCATACGGCGAAATCGGCCGGTTCATGGAGATGACCGAGAATCACGTGCGCGTCACGGCTTTCAGGGCGCTGCGCAAGCTTCGCAATATACTGATAAGGAAGGGACTATGAACAAGCTTTTTAACGGGGAGCATCCTTCGGAAGAGCAACTCATGGAACTGGCGGTGTCGGGCAGCGTTCCTGAGATTCAGGAGCACGTAAACGGCTGTCCGGCCTGTTCCGGAATAGTGAAGGAATTCCGGGAAGTAAAACAGCGGGTGGCATCCCTTGACGAGGAAGAGGTGCCGGTAAGGGTCGAACAGCGCATCCTGAGCATTACCCGTCATGGACACGGTACGGGCTTCCTCTCGGGCTTCCAGGCGTTGTTCTCAAATCCGTTCCTTATCGCGCTTGTCGTGGCAATCGTGGTGATCCTGCTCTATTTTCTGGTCGGGTCGGAGGTGTTTAAGGTGCCCTGAGAATAAATATATCCGGGCGTTTTCCCCGTCTGCCGCAGCAGGCGAGGGGCGGAATCGTAGCGCAATTTTCTTATGCAGGCGTCTATTACTTCAGAAACCCTCTTACAAGGAGAACAAATGAAACGCACGACGTTGCTATCGATGGTCTCTGCCGTACTGTTTTCCATATTATTTGCCTGCGGCGGGAGCCAGAAAGTTCTGGTTCCTCCGCGTGTGGATCTCAAACCCTACGGCACGCTCGGCATGATCCAGCTCGAATCGAACGCCAAGGGCAACCTTGCCGACTATACTTCACAGAGAGTCCTCCGGGCATTGCAGGAAGCGCAGCCGGGCACCCCGGTGGTGGAACTCGGGACCATGCAGAATGCGTTAGGCTCCATCGGCCGCAGCAGTCTGGATATGGAAGCGGTCAAACTGCTGGGAACCAAGTACGGGATCGGCGCGCTTATAACCGGAAAGCTGGAGGTGGAAAAGGTGAAACCATCAGTCAATATCGCGACGCTTATTACCGAGATGAGCGTTTCAGCCTATGTTGAGGCAACGCTTACGGCAAAGCTTGTGGAAACGGGAACCGGCGCTACGGTTTGGTCTAATGCTGCGCAGGGACGGGAAAAGGTCGCTGCAGTGGGCATTATGGGGGGCGATACCTATTTCAACGCCAAGGACCCGGAGCGGGCTTACGGCGCGCTTGTCAAGCATCTGGTCAGATTGGTGAGTGATGATTTCTGGGCGCACCAGAATTGATAATTCAACAGAACAGATACATTGTTTTTCAACAATTTATAAATTCTTTTATTTTTTTCGATATACTGGCAGGATCAAGCGAAAGCGACGTAAGGAGCTTTTCAATGCTGCCGTGCGTAACAAATTGATCCGGAAGTCCCAGACGCAGGAAACGCGGCTGGCGCTTCAGGTTGCAGTCGGCCGCACAAGAGAGCAGTGCGGAGCCGAACCCGCCCTCAAGGCTGTTGTTTTCAAGCGTGACAATGTGGGTAAAGCCGGCAAAAAGCTGTTCGTAGGCGTTGCGGTCGAGCGGCTTGACGAACCGGGCGTCGACGACGGCCGGTTCGATATTTTTTCCTTTGAGCAGAGCAGCAGCTGTTTCCGCAAGTACGAAGAAATCACCGGCTGCAATGATCGCGCATAGTGTCCCGGCGTGTACGATTTCCGGGGTACCGAGGGGGAGTATCTCGAGCGGTTTGTCAAGCTGAGAGCCGGGTCCGCAGCCGCGGGGATAGCGGATGAAAGACGGTCCCTTATCATAAGCGATGGCGGTATTGAGCATCTGGCGCAGATAATCTTCGTTGCGGGGTGCCATAATAACGGCACCCGGAATGCTCCGCAGAAACGACAGGTCGAAGGACCCGTGATGCGTGGGGCCGTCGTCGCCCACCAGCCCGGCCCGGTCGATACAGAAAACGACCGGAAGATTATCGAGCGCGACATCGTGAACGATCTGGTCGAATGCGCGCTGCAGGAAGGTCGAGTATATCGCCACGACCGGCCGCAATCCTTTGAGCGCCAGACCTGCGGCAAAAGTGACTGCATGCGATTCGGCGATACCGACGTCAAAAAAGCGTTCAGGGAACTCCTTGCTGAATTTTTCGAGACCGGTGCCGTCACGCATCGCGGCGGTAATAGCTACGATATCGGGACGTGTCCGGGCGATCTCGGTGAGCGCAGTGCCGAATACTTCGCTGTAGGAGGGTGTTTTATTTTTTACCACGATCGTTTCACCCGTTATTTTTGAAAAACAGCCGATGCCGTGATATTTTGTGGCATCATCTTCGGCAAAGCTGTAGCCTTTTCCCTTCCGCGTGATAACATGGACGAGTACCGGCTCCCTGGAAAATTCCTGGACGGACTTGAAGACCTCAATCATGTCGTTGATGTTATGGCCGTTGATAGGCCCCAGGTAACGGATGCCCATATCCTGGAAAAGCTTTCCGGGGATAAGCAGGTGCTTGAGCGAGTCGTCGATGCTGTGCACGACGCTTCGTATGCCTTTCCCGACATTGGAAAGCGTGCCGAGCATTTCCCAGATTTCGGTTTTGATTTTATAGTACCGTTTGTCGGTTATAACGCGCGTGAGATAGCGTGAAAGCGCTCCGACATTCCGTGAAATTGACATTTTGTTATCATTGAGTACAATGGTAAGGTTGGTGGCGCAGGATCCCAGATTGTTGAGTCCCTCAAACGCCAGTCCTCCGCTGAGCGCTCCGTCGCCGATAATCGCCACGACCTCGTGCTTCTGCTTGAGCAGGTCCCGGCCGAGCGCGAGGCCGAGAGCAACGCTTATCGATGTTGAAGCATGGCCCGCGGAAACAGCGTCATATTCGCTTTCTGAAATCCGCGGAAATCCGCTGATGCCGCCGAATTGCCGCAACGAGTTGAAATTGTCCCGTCTGCCGGTAAGGATTTTATGTGCATAGGTCTGGTGACCGACATCCCAGACCAGTTTGTCGGCAGGCGTATTATACGCATAATGAAGGGCGATCGTAAGTTCCACGGCACCAAGGCTCGGCGCCAGATGTCCGCCGGTGCGGCTGACCGTGTCCACCATGAACTCCCGGATTTCCCTGGCAAGATGGGGCAGCGCTTCACAGGGGAGTTTGCGCAATTCGGCAGGCGAATGCACGACATCCAGAAATTTCACAGAAATCGTCCTTTAATGATGCGGTGCCGGTTCGAACTGCGGAACCGATTGATTTACTATGTCAGGGATTATGTATTTATGTATTTATGTATTAAAGATACCTCAGGGATGAAAATCGTGCAAGAACCGCAACAGCTATCGGGAAGTGATCGTTTTTTCAATACCCGTGATTTTTTTCTGAAGTTCCTTATCGTTTTCCATGTCGCTTTCGATTTTCTTTAACGAATGGATAACGGTGGAATAATCCCGTCCTCCGAAATCAAGGCCGATGGTGCGGAGCGATTGACTGGTCAATTTTTTGCAGAGATACATGGCTATTGCACGCGGGAAGGTAACATCCCGTTTGCGGGTATGGGCGCTCATCTGGTTGGGGCCGATGCCGAAGGCATCAGCCACTTTCTGCTGAATGAATCTGATCGAAATGCGTTCGTTCTTCCGTGAAAGGACATCGCTGCACAGCTCTTTTGCAACGTCGAGCGTAA
>CAISVC010000729.1 GCA_903888815.1 uncultured Fibrobacterota bacterium | reverse complement strand
ATCAGATTAAGTATCTGCTTTGCCTCGGTCTGGAATTCGAGCGACTGCTTGCTGTCAGGCATGGGTAAAACCTCCATGAAAAAATAAAGGAAATTACGAATGACGAATTACAAATTACAAATTACGAATTACAAAATTACGAATTAGAAATTACGAATTACGAATTAGAAATCCGGGAAATCCAAAATCAGGAATTCGTACTGAAAAATAAAATAGGGCATCGGGAAAAATTAAATTCAGTTAAACATTATTTATTTAACTCGTTAAATAGCGCTTGATCAGCCGGCTGCAGTTAATTTAATTTAAGCTAAATTGCAATTTAAACGGTATAGTTTCGGTATTCTATCTTTAATAAAAGTCATGAAGTTAAATAAGCAAAGATGGATTTTAGTCCTTTTCACTGCCGCGGGTTCGCTCTGGCCTCAGGGAAGAGATACCTTGCGGGATACGGCACAGATCGGCAGACTGCCGATTCTGGAAACGGAAACGTGGCGGCCCGACTCGGTACGGCGGTTCAGTCCGGTTATTTCCGGAGCGGCTTCGCTTTTAATTCCGGGCGCGGGCCAGGTGTATACGCATCAGTATTTCAAGGCGGGATTTTTTATCGCGCTCGAAGCCATATTCGGGTCAATGGCGAATTTCTGGAGAACTGACGCGAATAACCGGTTCGTCAGGGAAAAAAGCTGGCTGGCGCTGTCGGCAGCCGACACCAACCGCCTCGCGGCCACCATGGACAGGGAAGACGCATTTCTGACCCATCATCATGCGCTTGAATCGCGTTTTTCTTTTTACGATTATCTCAGCTGGGCGGCAGGGGGGTATGTGTTCAATGTGCTGGATGCGGTGGGCAGTTCGAATGCCTTCAGAAACACAAAAGAAAAAAGTCCGCTGACCGCAGGGCTGCTCGCGGCCGTTCCAGGACTCGGGCTCGGGCAGTGGTATAACGGGGCGCTTTCAAAAGCGGGTCTTGTCATGATGGGGCAGGTTTCGCTCGGGATCATGGCCTACAACTGCCAGCGGCTGATGGACAGGGCGGAAGACAATTATCTGCGTCTGAATCCGCCGCAACCCGATACGCTGACACGGTTCGTGTCCTTTGCCTACTCCGGCGACTGGGGCGATGCCCGCTACCGGTCATATACAAACAGGAATATGTATCTCTGGTATTCGGTTTTTTTCTATTTTTATTCCATATTCGACGCGGTCGTGGACGCGTACCTTCACGACTATCCGGAAAAGATGAAAATCAAACCGGATCTCATACTGGGAAATAAGCAGGTGTATTTATCACTTCAAACAACATTCTCACTGCCCTGAAGGGCAGAGGCGGGAAACTATGCCAGTAACACTCAAGGACATTGCCAAGCGGGCCGGCGTGACATCGGCCACGGTTTCGATGGTCATCAACAACAAGCCGAATATCTCCGAGGAGACGCGCAAAAGAGTAATGAAAATCGCCAAGGAGCTCAATTACTACCCGAACGTCATCGCGCGGGGGCTCGCGACCAGGCGCTCGAACGCCATCGGCGTGATCGTGCCGAACTTAGCGTCCTCGTTCGTGGTGCGTGTGCTGCAGGGAATCAAGAGCACGAACCGCGATCTCGACTATACGGTGCTTTTGTTCGACACCGTGGGCCAGCGGGAGAGCGAGTCGCAGCTGTTTCAGCGGCTGTCGCGCGAGCGGAGGATCGACGGCGTGATCCTGATCAGTTCGACCGTGACCGACGATGAGCTCAACATTTTCAGGGATGAGAGCGTTCCGAGCATGGTGGTGGCCCGCAAGTGTACCACCCTCGACTGTGTGTATGTGAACAACGAACAGGGCGCAAGGGACGCCGCGGATTATCTGATCGGCAAAGGGCACTCCGTCATAGCATGCGTGGGGAGCGCCAAGCTCGGGCTTCCCATGGAGGAGCGGCTTGCCGGCTACAGGGCTTCGCTTGCCGCGCACGGCGTCCCGTTCCGTCAGGAGCTCATGATTACGGTCGACGACGACGGCATGGCCGACGGCGTCGCCGTGTTTGAAAAGATCAGGGCGCTGCAGCCCGCGCCCACGGCGGTGTTCGTGCCTGCCGGCGACATGGTCGCGATCGGCATCATCAAGGAAGCCAAGAAGCAGGAGAGGAGAGTGCCGCAGGACCTGGCCATCGTCGGCTACGACGACCTTCCGGCCGCCGAGGTGATCGAGCCGTCGCTCACCACGGTGCGCCAGCCCAAGCTCGAAATGGGCGACTATGCCATCAACATGATCGTTGACAAGATCGAAGGCCGCGAATCAGGCCTCAAGCAGAAAGAGCTGCCGACGAAGTTTATTATACGGGAGTCGGCGTAGGAAAAAACTATACGGCT
>CAISVC010000728.1 GCA_903888815.1 uncultured Fibrobacterota bacterium | reverse complement strand
TTGATGAGTCCGAACTTCCGGAAAGCGTTTTCAATTCAAACGCCATTGAGAATTCAACGCTTACGCTTAAGGAGACGGAACGCATTCTTCTTGAGATGGAAGTTTCCCGTAATGTCTCGGTGCGGGAAATTTTTGAAGCAAAAAATCTCGCCCGGGTGATGGAATATACCAGAAGCAAAGCGCCTGCAACGGAGCTTTCCAGGGAGATGATTCTGCTTCTGCATAAAATGCTGATGGGCACTATCAACGAGGCCATCGCGGGACGTTTCCGCACCACGGGCGAATATGTCCGCGTGGGAACGCATATAGCTCCGGCCCCGGAACACGTCGAACGAATGATAGAGGCAATTCTTCTGGAATTTACCGCAGATCAGGAGAATTACTTTACCGACAAGATTGCTAAATTCCATCTTGATTTCGAAACAATCCATCCGTTTTGCGACGGTAACGGCAGAATGGGCCGCGTGATCATCAATTTCCAGCTCATGCGGTCCGGTTTCCCCTGCATTATCATCCGGGACAAAGAAAAACGGATTTATTATTCATCGTTCAATGAATACCACGATTCCAAAAGCACAAAGACGATGGAGAAGGTCGTAACGCTCGCCCTGACGGAATCGCTTCATAAAAGGATCGCCTATCTTCGCGGCGAGGAGATACGTCCGCTTGCGGATTTCGCAAAAGCGCATAAGAAATCGATCAACGCACTCCTTAACGCCGCCCGCAGGCAGACGATTCCGGCTTTCCGGGAAAAAGGCGTTTGGAAAATCGGAGATTATAAACACTGAACGGATCCGAAACAAGAGCATACCTCAAAATGAAAATCAAAGATGCCTCCCTCAGACGCAGACGTTATGTATCCGAGAACAAAGCTATATTCGCTTGTATCCTATAGCCCCTAAAGGAAAAAGAGAACCGTGTTCCCAACTGCCGGAAACTACCGGCGGGGATTGACTTCCTCTATTTTTTCCTTTACTGTACATTAACTATTATTCCCGACAACGCCGTTTTCTTTCCAACGATGCATCGGTAATAATAAAGCCCTTCGGCTTCCAGACGGAACGATGGCGCTTCCGGGGATACTGCGACACGCTTATATAATCTGCCGGAAACGGTATAAACAGCAATATCCGCCCTGCCGCCGTAAAAGCCCTTCGGGAGCGAAAGCCGGACTTCTCCGCGCATGCATACAATCGGTTCCGCCTGCTGAGCGGCATTGAGCGGCGATGCACGTTCCCGTATGCCCGTCGGTACGGTGTAGAGATACACGCCCTTTGCAGTTCCTGCAAGCAGCGCTCCGGTAAGCATCCCCCCGGTAATGGTTCCCCGAGGCGTAATACATTGTGGCAAAGCGGGAATATTTCCAACTTCACTCCATGTCTGAATGAGACCGTTGTTAATATACACACCGCTGTCAAACGCGGCGATAATAAGACTGGGGACACCCGAACCAGGAATTATCATGAGATCGTTGACCGGCAGCCGGTTCGGGCTTGGAATGGCAGTCCATGTCTGCCCTACGGGCTCAAAGAGAAGGACGCCGGTGTCCCGCGTGCCGATGACGAGGAGCTGCTGAATCCCGGGTCCTCCGGTGAATGCGCCCTGTGCCAGCGCCGAGACGTCAAGCCGCCGGATTGTCTGGAGCGAATCAGCCGAAAGCCGTAAAAGCGATCCGGGACCGGCCATGACTCCTCTGTCGTAACCGCCGGCATAGAGCGCAGTTCCGCCGAACATGAACAGGTCGGCACACTTCGGATTTTCGACCCCGAATGCATAGGGAGGAAATTTCAACAGCTGGAGCGGGTACAGCGTATCGCTGCCGATCATGCCGACAGACACGGTATTACGTCCGCCCGCGTAAAGCCTGGGAATGGCCAGCGTATTATTGCACGCCATGGCCGTCGGTTCGAGAAAATACTGCTGAAAACGCAGCGCATAAAACGGCGGACCATTGATGATGTTGACGCCGATGTAAACAGCGTCGGACAATGTTCCATTGCCTGCTCCGACGAAAATCACACTGCTGGAAAGCCGGAGGATGGAAGCTACCGGGAGTCTGATAGAAAAATCGTACCACGACTTATTCCAGTATACCGACATCCCCTTGTCAGTACCGGCGAGGACCATGGTGGTGTCGTCGGCGAGAATGCAGTTGATACTGCGGTCGCCGAGACCCAGAAGCTGCCATGACGGCTGCGCCCGGGTGCCGAACGCTGAAAAGAGCAGAATCGCTCCGCACAGGAGCGACGATGAGAGGTGCGATCGCATAGATTCTCCCTTTTTGCGGTTAATTGCAGACTGTTTATAATATACCCCTGATTTACCGAAAAAACAAAAAATTTTTAACACAGGGGTCGACTGTATCGTTTGACACCTGAAACATACGGCGGTTATATTAGAACCATGTCCAGAAAAACAGTCGTCATGATGGGAATGATCATCGGCTCCTGTGCCGGAGGATATGCGGCAACGCTGTTCGGGGCCGATGCGATTTCGTTCGGCTCCCTGCTTGGAAGCACTGCCGGTGGAATACTCGGCATTTGGGCGGCATTCAGGCTTTCAAGCTAATCGGAGGCGGTCGTGTTTTCCAGCGGCGGTGCATCCATACCCACTGTTCCGGAAAGCGCATGATGGTTTCGCAGATCAGGTCGTTTGCCATCTGCACGTTGGCCGCGAGGTCTTTTTCAAAATCCCCGGTGTCCGCGAACTCCAGTATTCTGCTGAGATACACATAATGGGTATTGTCAGGCTGGCGGGCCGTGGTGGCCACGATGGCCGGGATCTTGAAGCGCATGGCCATCCGTACGGGGCCGGAAGGCGTATACGCGATTTTACCGAGGAATCGGGCGAAAACCCCCTCCACCCTCGTATCCTGATCGATCAGCACACCGAACGCCCTGCCCTCCTGCAGCCAGCGGATGATTTTACGCGGGCTTTCGGTGCGGTCCATGTAGTCGATGTCCTCGCCGCTGCGGATCGCCCGTATAAGGCTGTCAAGGCGCTGATCAAACGACCGCTGACCGATGGCAAAGCTCTTGAACCCGTGCCGCGCGAAAAAATGCAGCAGCAGCTCAAAACAGCCGACATGGGCGGTAATCACGATCACTCCCTTGCCCCGGTCAAAGGCGCTTTTAAATTCTGCAAGATCGTCATGCTTGACAATCGCATGAAAGGTTTTTTCCGGTGCGCGGGAAATCTTTACCGCATCAAAAAGGTTCCTGCCGAGGGACTCGTATACGCTGCGCGCCGTGACGGATATTTTATCTTCTGTCCATGTCGCGCCGAAGATACAGCGCAGATGCTCAAGCGTACGTCTTTTTTCACGGTTGGGGAAGAGAAATGCGAGCCTCCCCGCAGCCCCGAAAAGCCGCAGCCCGGCAGCACGCGGGAGCAGCAATGCAAAAAGGAACGCGGTTTTTGCAAACAGGTAGAGAATCGAATTTTTAATGAATTTGGCAGTAACCACAGTACTGGTAAAAATAAATGAAAGTGCGGCCGCAAAATAATTTGTCGTTCCGCATACCATTCTGGTATTTTACCTTTTCCGGAAAACAGCAGGATTTACGCGCATGCAATCGTCGATCGCCATAGTCGGCTATGCACCAGAACAGGATGTCGCCCTGCTCCGCGGGATTGCGGGGAAATTCGGCATTGCTATCGTGGAATATACCCGGACGGAAGGCCTGGCCGCCTTTGCCGCAGAGCACAAGCCGGTAGGGTATATTTCCTTTCTGCCCAGCATCAGCCTGGCCGTGCAGGAGCTGCTCGGCATTCAGAAGCTGGACCACGATTCCTTCGCACCGCTTCCGCTGTTTCAGTGTGTGGAACCTTCCGCCGTTCCTTCGTTTGTCGCAGGTCTTCCCATTTCCGGCCTGTTTGTCTCTCCGCTTGCCGCACCGGTCGCCTGGACCATGGTTCATGCGATAATCCAGAGCGGACAGGCGGCGGCCCGCACCAATCAATTGATCGGCGAAATCGTGAACTACCGGCAGCAGAAAAACGTGCTGGTTGAGATCGGCACCGCGCTTTCGAAGGAAAACGATCTGGTCAGCCTTCTTGAAGTGATCCTCTTTATCAGCCGCGACAAATCAACCGCGGACGCGGGGAGCATTTTTCTGCGGGAACGAACGTCGCCCGGCGGGGCATTTCTCAATGTTCTCCGCTTCAAGGAGGCGCAGAATGATTCCTTTGATCTGGGGAGGGTTTTCGAATTTTCGGTTCCGATCGACCGGAATTCGGTTGCCGGGTACGTTGCGCTGACCGGCAAGCCGCTTACCATCGATGACGTGAATGCCATCGATCCGTCGATGTCGTACCGGCCCGGAAAAGAATATCAGCTGAAGCCCGGCTACCGCGTCAAATCGATGCTGACCCTGCCGCTGAAAAATACCGACGGCGACGTTGTCGGTGTTCTGCAGCTCATGAACAAGAAGAAACAGGCCTCTGCGACGATCGCTTCCGCCGAAGCGTTCGATACGGCGGTGATTCCATTTTCTCCGGCCGACGTGGAATTCATAGAATCGGTGGCAGCCCAGGCCGCGGTTTCCATCGAGCGGGCGCAGCTCGCCGAGAACATCCGCGAACTGTTCGAAGGGTTCCTGCGGTCGTCGATTGCCGCCATCGATGAACGGGACCGCACGACGTCGGGCCACTCCAAACGGGTCATGGGATATGCGATGGCGTTTGCGGAGGCGGCGGGAGCGGACCCCGGAAGTCCCTTTGCGGAGCTCGTTTCGACGCCCGAACGGAAGCGGCAGCTGCAGTTTGCGGCGCTCCTCCATGATATCGGCAAGATCGGGGTACCCGAGCGGATTTTGACAAAAGAAGGAAGGCTGCCGAAGAGCGAATTTATGCTGCTCATGGTCAGGCTGGACTATAGTGCGTTCGCCCTGAAATATGCTCCCGAAAGCGTCTCGTGGAGGTCGGCGAAAGAAATCGCCGACGACCGCCATTTCCTCGAGCGCATAAATACGGCCGTCCGCCTGAACGATGACGACCTCGAACGGGTTGCGCTGCTGCAGTCAAAGTATTACCATGCCGCCGACGGCAGCAGGGTTTCATTCCTGAGTGACGGCGAACGGGAATCGCTCTCGGTGCGCACCGGTAATCTGACCGGGGATGAGCGGGAGGCCATCCATTCGCATGCCATTTCAACGTACCGGATACTTTCAAAGATACCGTGGACCCGGCAGTTTGAAATGATTCCGATCATTGCCGCGACCCACCACGAGCGAATCGACGGTTCCGGATATCCGCACGGCCTGCATGGCGATGAGATGACCCGCGAAAGCAAAGTCCTCGCCGTGATCGACGTCTATGATGCGCTGGTGGCGCAGGACCGGCCGTATAAACCGAAAATGGCTCCCCAGAAGGCGGTTGAGATTCTCAACCGTGAAGTTGCCGCAGGACATCTGGATGCCGACGTGGTGCGGTTTTTCGTTGAAAAGGGAATTTGCAGGCTGTACACCGACCAGAAAAAAACATGATCGAGTTCCGGAACGATATCCCGCTTTCCGAAAAAACGACCCTCAGAATCGGCGGCAGTGCGCACCGCTGCTTCGAGCCGCAGGATACGGAGCAGATCGCTCCGGCGGTACACCGTGCGCGCGGAGAAGCGCTGCCCATCCTCGTTCTCGGCTGCGGATCGAATATCCTGGTGAGCGACCGCGGCTGGCCCGGTCTTGTCATCAACCTTTCCCTGTGCACGAAAACGGAATGGACGCGCGGATCGGTCACGGCTCAGGCTGGCACTCAGCTTGATGCGGTGGTCCGGGAAGCCGTCAGCCGGGGGTATGCGGGAATGGAGGAATTGTCGGGAATTCCCGGAAGTATCGGCGGCGCGGTCATCATGAATGCCGGCGCTTTTTCGACCTGCATTGCCGATACGCTGCAGCAGGCGGTCTATCTTGACATGAAAGATTACCGGATCGTCGTTGCCGGAAAAAGCGAACTCGGACTCGGGTACCGCACGAGCGACC
>CAISVC010000727.1 GCA_903888815.1 uncultured Fibrobacterota bacterium | reverse complement strand
GCTGTCTCTGTCGGTAATAATATTGACAGCGGAGACCTCTCCGAATTCGGCGAAGAGCTGCCGCACATCGTCTTCCATCGCATCAAACGACAGATTGCCTACATAAATATTCATGCAAACCTCCCACACCTTCTATGCCATAGATAGTTCATCATCAATTTCTCAATTATGGCATACGATCAAGAATTGACGGGCCAGTTGAATAGCCGGTTAAAGTCTGTATGGATAATGGTATTCATTCGAGAGATAGGTTCTATAAAAGCAATGCCGGATAAATACGGGTTATACGTGGTGTGCCTTTTGAATAGTGGTGTCCGTTGCGAGGTTATTATCGGCCTTGTCGGTTAACGTTTACGTTCGTATGCATAGAATATATATATAATTTCAGGCTGTCAACAAATTTTTTTGTTTTGGCAATAGCAATTGTACGTCTTCAAAAGGGTTAGGACAAAAGTTTGTTTAAGTTAAAAGATGGTTCCTGTATGAGAAATATACTCCTGTTTGTTGGTACTTATAAAAACTAAAATAATCAAACCTGCCTTTAGGCAGATATAGATTTTCAATCTTCTTTTTACTACTACCGGAGCGCAACAGATCGGATGGCATTTTTCCATAGGACAGGATGAAATTTTTCCATAGCACGCGAATTACATAAACCTTGCGGTACTTTGGGGTTTTTGGGGGGTTTTGCCGAAAACAAAGGGGAATTAAAAAAGCCCCGAAACCCGCTTTGCACAAATTCGCTTTGGCGGTGTTAAAAAACCTATATTCAGTTTTTAAAGGTTCATGGGGAAGGGGAAAAAGATGGTAAAAGCTGGTAAAATGGAGCGTATGTAAAGCGATTGTTAAAATACGCCCGCCCCGCTCCGAGAAATCAAAATCCCTATAAGATAATAAGAGAGGAGTGATATGATGAAATCCATGCGGCTGATTCAAAACCTGTCAATAGCAATTTGTTCTTTGCCAATTATTGCGATCGCCCAAAACCAGAGAACCATAGTGATCCACTTCGACCAGGATGTTCGCATTGTCAGGCCGCTTGTCGGATTTCTTGGCTTTGAAGGTCGCGATCAAATCCCGGATTCGATTATACAGGCGATCAATCCCTCTGCATGGCGTGTCGGCTGGCAATTCCAGGGAGGAACTCCTGCGGGGCTCAATGCAACCATTGATAAAGTCGAACAATTCGGCGCGCAATATAAAATGGTCATGAGCGACCTGATGAATGTGAAAACGACCGATTGGACCAAATTTGAATCTGATGTCAAAAACCTTGTCCGGATGGTCGGGACGCGTGCCCCACGAATCGTCTGGGAAGTCGCAAACGAGCCGGATAATGGTGATATGACCGGGTTCATTCCTATCACGGGTTATTATGAAGCATACAACCATGCATTCAAGGCGCTCAGAGAAATGGACACCTCATTGATGGTCGCTGGACCAGGTTTTGCCTTTCCGAGTTACGATAAGTATAAAGCTTTTTTGGAGTACTGCCGGACCAACAGCATAGAAGTGAATGTCCTCACCTGGCATTACACGGGATGGGACCCGAATTCTCCGGAACAGCAAAACTGGAACATGGGAAGATTGCGTGAATTCATAACCACCTACAACGCGCAGAAAATCAAGGAAATTCATTGCGACGAGTGGGGCGGTCCTTCAACCGATCCGGGCAGCCTGCATCCGGGGCGGGCGGTGGTATGGTTTCATTATCTGGAAAATATCTATAATCTTGATCGTGCGGGCCGCGCCAACTGGGGAGGTGCAGACAATAATCTTGGTAACATCATCAGTGCGACCTACAGGCCTTATCCTGTGTATCACGTATATCGCTTCTATGGCCAGACTAAAGCGCAAACGAGATTACTCAGCGAAGGTAATGGGAGTAAACTGGCCGTTCTGGCAAGCAGAGGACAGGACAAAACAGGGAAAAGTTTTGCGGAAATACTTCTCGGCAGCATGGAAACGGCATCACAGTCGGTGAGACTGGTCATCGCAGGATTCCCCATGACCCAATACAATCTGCAGGTGCATTTGATTCCAGGAACGAACCTCGATGCGGTTCTGGAGGCAAAAGACATTCCCGTTCTTCCTCCTTCCGGTTATACGGTAACCAGGTATCAGGATTCACTCTTTATTACCTTCTCGAACGTGACGACTTATCAGGCATACCATCTCAGGTTTGACAGTATAGTTCCCCTGCCGGTATCATTTACTAAAAAGAACTCGAATGTCCCGTCGCCCCGTCTGTTTTCTTCATGCGGACGGGTATACTATACTCTCCCCGGCGAGGCACATGTCAGTGTAATCAGGTTCAGTATCATGGACGTTTCGGGTGCCGTCAAGTGGACGCATGTGATAAGCGGCGGAATGCTTTGCGGAACGCACCGTATCGAATGGAACGACCCCGTCCATGACCGGAGACCTGCATCGGCAGGTGTATATCTTGTAAAGATGGAACTGTATGGCGGTCGGCAAAATGGATGCGCTGCAACAGCAACTGCCGTGCTACTGCATTGAAAAAAAGCGGCGATCCCATCCAGAGAGACTGCACAAGCTTTCATGTACTTTATAATACCGGTTGCTTGAGGTATTCCGCCTTCCTTTTGTGGTGAAATGTTGCCTGTTAAAAGAAAGAAAACTGCGCGATATTCCGTTCCGCTTGCATTCCGGCAGTCACATAAAGTATAATCTAAAAACCGAAGCGCGAGTTATTTTGCTGACAGTCTAAAAAACTCGCGAGTAATTTGGCGTTGCGGAGAAAACAGCCGTGTATATCAGCCGAACAATCGAACAGCCGGTGGTACAGGATCTTGAACGAAAAATGGTGTTTATCAGCGGGCCGAGACAGTGTGGAAAAACCACGCTTTCCCGGCATATCAGCGGATCGCTGCCGTCCACGCTTGACCGTAATTATCTGACCTGGGACGCGCTGGCCGACAGGGAATCAATGAGAAAGGAAAATTTTCCGGCCGGTGCCGGTTGCCTCGTGCTCGATGAGATCCATAAATTTCCCCGGTGGCGCCAGATGGTCAAAGGACTTTTCGATACCAGGGGAAACGAGATTAAAATTATTGTCAGCGGCAGCGGCCGTCTTGATTATTACCGGAGAGGCGGAGATTCGCTCCAGGGACGTTATCATTTTTACCGTCTTTTTCCATTGACGCTTGGCGAGCTCGGCGACCCGTCCCGGAAGACGCTGCAGGATCTCCTTGCTTACGGACCGTTTCCCGAGTCTTTTCTCATGGCATCGCAGCAGAAAAGCATGCGGTGGAGCCGGGAATACCGCATGAGGATAATCAATGACGATCTGCGCGATCTTGAAAGGGTTGCGGACATCAGTGCCGTTGAACAGCTTGCTTTCAGATTGCCGGACCTCACCGGGGCCCCGCTCTCGATCAATGCACTGCGCGAAGACCTCGGGGTCGCACACCGGACGGTCAGCCGCTGGCTTGCGATTTTTGAACGATTGTACATGATTTTCCGCATCTATCCGTTCGGCGCGCCGAAAATCCGTGCGGTCAAGAAAGAAGCCAAGCACTACCACTTCGACTGGACGGCCGTGGAAGATAAAGGTAAACGGTTCGAGACCTGCATGGCGTCTCATCTTTTCGCCTGGTGCGCATTCCAGCAGGACAGCAGCGGCAGGGAGGTGGAGCTGCGCTATTTCCGGGACATTGATAAACGGGAGGTCGATTTCGTAGTGGTCGAAAAAGGCAGGCCGCTCTGTTTTATCGAAGCAAAAAACGCTGACACCGAAGCGCATCCCGGCCTTCGGTATCTCAAACAGCGGTTTCCGGAAATACCTGCGATACAGACGGTCCTTGAAACGAATAATGATGTTCTGACAAAGGATGGCATCAGGATCATGCCTGCCTGCCGGTTTCTGGGGAATTGCGACGAATTTTTAGCGGGGAAATGACAGATAATCTTTGACACGGCGGGATAATCAGGTGCACATTTTTTTCCATCAGCGATGCAGATCGGTTTGTCGGCACCCCTCATTTCAGAAGGTATTGCGAGACGGATGGAATTTTTCCATAGAAGGACGGGTTCTCTTCTATATCCTTTTGGCCGGCGACCGGACATTTTTCCACCCATAAATATTGATCTCCATCCATAAAATTAACTCCGGGGTAATTCAGTTGATAAACTAGTTTTTCTCCTGTAGCATTTTGGGGCCGGTTAGAAGCCAACAATACGCTTCTTTACCATGTTGTTTTGTCGGATGATATAAATACCATGATGCAGACCTGTTTTTCCGCTTACTTTCTTGCCGGTGATATCGAAAAAATTCTTTGAAGAAGCGCTGTGAACGTTCAGCGATTGTTTTTTCTGAACGGGATCTCTGGCAAGACCGACGACCGCGCACGACGCTTGCGGGAGATCTGAATTTCTGCGATCATATAAATATGCGCGCGATTCCGCGTTTACCGGGCTAAAGGTTCCATCGCCCGCAAAAGTCCAGAACAACATACCGATTTTATTATTATCACAATACGCAAAAAAGGGACTGGCAAAATCATTAACCGCATTGGCACCACTGCACATATCCGCCTGGTACCACCCGGCCTCTTCAAAAATCCAGGGTAAGTTGCTGTTGGCAAGGTCCGCAAACTTGCCATAATTCAAAGCATCGGAAAATGAACATGCGCCGTGCGGATATAAGTGTACCGAATAGAGAATATTCCCACCGGTTATGGGATGATTGACAATCCCTTCATACGACGAGCTCCAGTAGGGCGCAGCCGGGATAATAATATTATCGCAGCCCCAATCGCCTCGGATTTTAGTTACAATCGGCTGGATCCAACTGCTGTAGCCGGTAAAGGTAATATCGCCTCCAGGGCCAGAAATCGGTTCATTGCATAAATTAAAAATAACATGGCTCTTATTTTTGATTTCGCTTTTGCTGCATAGAATTCTCCATCCGTTATAGAGATCGTCATAGAGGGTGTTGTTCCAATCGCTGCAAAAGTGCCAATCCAGGTCGCAATAAATGCCCCTTTGGGCGCAATGATTTACAACCGGGATCAGCGTAGCGTTGACTTTGCTCGCAAACGCCGTGGAATCGAACGGTTTATCCGCCACGTTCCAGCTATTGCTGCAGCCGAATACCTGCGCAATCATGCATAAACGCACGCACACGGCAAAACCATTGTCAAGGGATTGATCCGTCATGTCGTCGATATAGCTTATCAGTTGATCGTTGGAAAATTTTATTTCAAGGTTATAGCCGCGCAGAATAACCTTGTTGCCGCAGGAATCTTTTATATCTTTTCCCTCGATATGCAACTTGGGCAAGGGCGTGCCAAGATAAGAAAAACCATTGCACGCAATAAGCGCAACAGCCATCACGACCGCGCGATACCTGCTAAAAATCGTTCTGAGAGAAGCCATGTTATAACTTCTGTTTTTCTTCCTACCGAAACGCGCCGGGGACCGATAACCGCTTCTTG
>CAISVC010000726.1 GCA_903888815.1 uncultured Fibrobacterota bacterium | reverse complement strand
TCGGTATCTGCAATTGTAAACGTATCCGCCCGCGGGCGCCGCCAGGCCTGCTCCGGGGGGGCGGCAGTATGGTCTGTTGCTGTTGTGTCCAGCGTAAAAAGCCCGCCCTGCGCCTTATATGCGGCAAGGATGTTCCGGTCGTAGAAAGACATTTTATCATGGATGATTGCGCCGGTTTTTTTGTCGGTCCCGGGTTCCTTCCACTGCGGCAGCACCATTTTATATCTCGCCCGTGTAAGGCCCACGTACAGAAGGCGCCGGCGTTCGCATTCGTCTTCTTCCGCCATCAGCGCCCGGTGCGCGGGGTCGAGGGAAACAAGGATTTTTTCCCGTTTGCGTTCCCCGTCTGCGCGGACCACGAAAGGCGCGGCAGGCGATTTTGACCGGCTGTTCCCCCCCAGTAAAAACACCACGTCGAACTGGAGTCCTTTGCTCGAATGAATTGTCGCGGCCCGCACCGCGTCCTCCTCGGTTTCGCGGCGGAAACGCTCTTCTTCCTCGGCCGGCGCGCGGGCGCCTGACCGGAAAGCGCGCAACAGCCGCGCCGTGTCGCCCGGCGACAAATGATCGGCGATGAGCCGTGCGGCCGCCCATTCGCCGAGCTGCCGGTACGCCGCAACCACCCGCTTTCCGTCGGTGCGGCCAAGGGCGCGGCAAAACAGCGCGGTGTCGGCGCATACGGCATGCACAAGCTGCGCCCATTTTCCTGCGCCGGCAAGCTCCTGCCATGCCCCGGCAATGGTTTCGCTCCGTTCCACAGCCTCGCCGGCTATCACCGCGCAGGGATCCTGGCCGAAAAAGTCGGTGAGCAGCAGTTTTTTCAGGTTCTGCGGCGAGCTTTCCGCGCAATATTCCAGAAGATATGCCCAGGTAAGGGCCTCCTCGGACGAAAAAAGCCCGGTTTCCTTGAATTGCGTATAGGGAATCCCGGATTCGCGCAGAAGCGACAGCAGCGGCCCCGCACAGGTCCGGGTTTCATACAGCACGGCCATGGAACCGTATGCAAGGCCATTATCATGCCATTCGATGATTTTGCCCGTAATATACCGCGCATACGACTGCCGCTGGGACGGGACGAGCGGGTCGCCGTGTTTTCCTGCGATAATTTCCGGTAATCCGAAAAGCGGCCTCACGATAACCGGCCGGGCGGGTTTCAAACGGCTTATGTCCCTCTTTTCCCCGGCTGCTTCCGGTTCCGGTTTCGCCTCTGTAAAATCGATGCCCCGCATTTTGAACCAGTTGTTCGGCGAAAATATCCCGTTGCAGGCCTCTATAAGCCCCGGTGAGGAACGGTGGTTGACATCGAGCGTGTATATTTCCGCTTTGCCTGCCTCGCGCTTCTCCTCGTAGTGCTCCCTGGCTTCGAGGTAGGTGTACACGTCCGCGTCCTGCACCCGGAAAATAGACTGCTTGGGGTCGCCCACCACAAAAAGCCTGGCTCCGCCAGCCTCGCCGCTTTCCATGAAAATACGGCGGAAAATGTTCCACTGGAGCGCATTGGTGTCCTGAAACTCGTCGATAATGCCATAGCGGTACTGGCCGCGCAGCTTCGAAAGAAGCGCCCCCGTTTCCTGCGCAAGGGCGCGCTCCACGGCGCGGATCATGTCGTTGTAACTGATCATGCCTTTACTGATGCGATGGCTGTCGAGCCGGCGCCTGAGGCTGACGGCAAGGGAGGTAATGAGGCTTTTTTTCCGGCCCGTAATTTCGCCGCCTATGCAGGTCTTCTTTCCGATAAATGCCATCCAGCGTTCGTAAAAGCCTGCAACCTTCTGTATCCGCATGTCCGGAGGGGTGAATCCGAACCACTTCTGGGGCGTGTCTTTTTCCGCTTCCTTTTCCGCAACAGGCACATCAACGCCCATGGACTTTCCAATAAACCCTTCCAGCCGGGGCAGTATCGCCCTGAACTTCTCGTCCTTGGTTGCGGCCGGTTTCAACAGGGGCTTGACGCATTTGTATTCGTCAAGCAATCCCATGGCCTCTTTCCGTAACGCCGCCGAAACGGTTTCCACCCGCGCCCGGAATGCCTTTTCCGACGCACAAAACGATTCAAGACCGTCGCTGGCCTGCGGCGAAAGTTCCACCAGCCCCGGCGCGTACCTTCCGGCAACGTCGCATACCTGCCGGCGGAACGTATCCAGCCCCTCGCCGGCGATCTCTTCGCTCAGCGCCCCTTGTAAAGCGCTGTCCCATTGTTCCCACACCGAGCGCATCTCTTCGGCCGCGAGAGTGCCGGCAAGCGATTTTTCATCCACTATTTCGCCGCCCCTGGCAAGACCTGTTTCCACAGGCCAGCGCGAAAGCGCACGGTTGCAGAACCCGTGAATGGTGAATATGCCGGCCCTGTCGAACGCGAGCAGTTCGCTGCGCAGTCGCCTTTTTTTTCCCTCCGGAATAACGTAGTTGTCGACGCTGCCGCTCACGCAGGCCTGTTCGAGCAGGGCGCGGATGCGGGCGCGCAGCTCCATGGCCCCGGCCTCGGTGAAGGTCACCACGAGAATGTTCTCCAGAGGCATGTCCTTTTCGGCCAGCAGGCGCAGCACGAGCCGTTCGATCGTATAGGTTTTTCCGGTGCCCGCCGAGGCCTCGATAAGGCCGTGTTTATCGAGATTTATCCGTTCGAACACGCGGCCTCCTTTTCACTCGTGTGCGGATAGCAGGCCCGGATGAGCGGCCCGTACCGTTTGAGCACCGCTTCGTGAGCATTGCTTATAACCGGGGGCTGAAGCAGGTCGATAAACTCCGAATGGTGCGAATACCGCGGATGCAGGCCTTCGGCATCGTTTTCGAGCCATTGCCCTACCACGCTGTTGTCAATTTTTTCCGCCGCCTGCGCCATGCTCTCCATTGCCTGCAGCGGCAGATGATCGATTGCCGCGCCGCCGCAGTACTCTTTCAGCACGTTTTCAAAGTATGCGCGTGCGGCGGCATGCTGTATGTCAATAGTGACGATTACCGGATTTTCGCCGTCTATCAGATGAATGACGCACGTAAAATCCCGTTGTGACGCTATGGCTTCAGCCTGCGCCGTGAGCCAGGGGAGCAACGCGTATTTTGCCTTTTTGTCATGGCCGAGCTTCGGATAGGCCGCTGCAAAAAGATGCAGGTTTTTCCAGGGGTTGCTTTTGTCGCCTTCCCAGCAACCCGTCTGCGGCGCACCTTCGAGAATAACCGCCTGCCCAGCGGCAGGGACATTGTCAAAGACGATCCCTTCGCGGGGCGGCGCGCCGGGTGCGCGGGCGCTCTCGATCCGGAGCTGTTCCGCCGAAGCGGACCCCGGAACCTCCGCCCATACTGCCTGCAGGTATGCCTTGACTTCCTCAAACAGCTGCGTTTTGTCGATGGCGCCCAGAAACCCTCCGGGCGTGCGGCATTCAAGCTGCTTTTGCCTGTACGCGGTCTCGAAATACCCGCGCCACAGTTCTTCCTTTTTGTCATCGGATAACCCGACCATGCCCGCGATACCCTGCGCGCCGCGCGCCGTAAAACCTTTGAGTGCGTTGTCCACAATTTCGCGCACGATCGCCAGGCGGTCGAGAAACGCGGTTTCGAAGGGCTCTTCGTCGCTGAGCGCTTCCACCATTTCGCCGGAATCGTCTCTGCCGAGCGCGCGTTCGATACGGCTGGTAAACGGGTCTTCCAGCCAGCGCTTCAGTGCGCCCAGTTTTATGCGGCGTCGCGCACTGCCGGATTCCGGTGGAGCGCCGTTGTGTGCCGCAGTTTCCGCAGCGTCAGCGGGTCCGCCGGGACTTTTTTTCATCACGCCGGCCAGCGAACGGGCCAGGGCATCCATCACCGGAAAGGGATTCATGGTGACGGGTGACGTGCCGGCACGCATCCCCTCCTCGGCGCACAGCGGCGTTTCCGTGCGGAACCGCTTCAGGTCGAGCCCGGCGGCGGATAAAAGCTCGAGCACCGTTGACGAAGGCGCCGTTTCCTCGCCGCTTGCCGTATCTATTGATGGATAGAATACCGCCAGGCGGTCGCGCGCCGACACGACAGCCTCAAGAAAGGCGTGGCGGTTGCGCTCCAGCGGGCCGGTGTCGTCGCTCTGGGGCCTCATGGGCCGCAAATCGAGCGGCCGGGGCGCGTTCTCCCCGGGAAAATCAACGGCCCCGAAATTGACAAGTGCCATAACCTTGCAGGGAAACACATTTCCGGTTTTGATGGTCCTGAACAGCAACACCCCGCCCGGACCCGCGCGGCCTGCGGTCTCTTCGGGCAACAGCGACGCGGCCCACCCGAGGAACAGCTGCGCCGGGCCGGTGCCTGTCTTTATTGCGGGAAGGCGCCCGCCTTTTCCCGCCGTGACCGCAAGCGCATCCAGAAAATCTCTTCGCACAGCGCTTTCCGCGCCGTCATCAGGATCCAGCCACTGCGCCAGGTTTTCACCGAGGAGCCCGGCGGCCTTTTCCCACCCTTCAGCTTCCCCGAAAGCTCCATACAGCGCCGTCCTGTCGTTCCACAGTCCATGTACCGCGGCAATAAAGCGGTACAGGCACTCTTCGTCGCCGGTGTCCAGGTCGCGGTACGGAAGGTACTCGGCATCTCCCATGGCAACAGCTCCTGCGGCAATGCAGCCCAGAAGCAGCCTGTCGATCCCCTGCTGCCACGTATGGGAAGCGCTATCGCAACTGTCAACCTCTCTGCGGTGTTCCCTGTCGAACCCGCGGAAAATGTTAAGGCCGCGTATCCATCCGGTCCAGACCGCGATGTCTGCGGCCGTCGTGCAGGTTTTTTCCATCACCAGCGGGTTTGACATGAAATCAAGAAACTGCGGACGGGTGAAAGGGCCGTCCATGAGGGCCAGATAGGCCCGCACCGCATTGGCATACACGCTCACCTCGGAGCGCTTCCCTTCAAAGGCCCAGGGAATATGCAGGGGATGATACGGCGGGTATGCCCCGAACACAAGCGAAATCTCCACGGCGCAGGCTGCCGCGTCGGGACAATATACGCCGATATCATCGAGCAGAAGTTTATTCGATGAAGCGCTTTCCCTGCGAAGCACGTCAACGATCCAGTCGCGCAGCACTTCGAATTGCCTGAGCCTTCCCTTGCAGGCAAACACTTCCAGCGAACCGTCCGATTTCTGCCTGGAGCTCCCCGGCGCCGCCGTTTCTCCGGGCATGCGGAACAGCGCGGCCTGCTGAATCTTCTGAAGGATGCTTCCCTTTTCTCCTTCCGCAATTGCCGGCTTTTCCAGGTATTCGGTGTTCGCGTAATCCGCGGCGCGCTCGCTCCACATCCTGATGACGCGCTTGCCGAAATCGCCCCACGATCGAAGCAGCGGGTTCTCATCCGGATCGTTATCGGCATTGTACTCCTTGAGTTTTTTTAACGACCATCTCCTTTCGCGGCGGAGGTCGCGTATGGTCTGCACATCCTCCCAGAACGCGGCGCACGGATTAAGGATATACGCATACATGTCGCGCCGCTGCGCTTCCACGGCAAGAAATTCATGATATACCATTCCCATGCCGGACACGTTAAAGAGATGCACCGGAGCATTTTCACTGTTCGCCGCCGGGGCCGGCGGCCGCCTGCGCCAC
>CAISVC010000725.1 GCA_903888815.1 uncultured Fibrobacterota bacterium | reverse complement strand
CCATGCTTTCCGCTTGCACGTATTTTTCGTAAAAGTCCTGCTGCTATCGCCGAGGAGTTGAAGAAAAAACTGGAAGACGGGCCGTACATTGAAAAGATCAACGCGGTGACGGGGTATCTCAATTTTTTTATCGATACAAAGGCAATGGCGGAAAAAGTCACCGGCGAGGCTTCCGCCGATGCGTTTGGAAAGCAGGCGATTGGCCGCCGTGTGGTTGTGGAGTTCTCATCGCCGAACACGAACAAACCCCTGCACCTTGGACATCTGCGGAACCTTTCTATCGGCGAAGCGACCGGCCGCATTCTTTCCTTCTGCGGCAACAGCGTGGTACGGACCTCCATCAACAATGACCGCGGAGTCCACATCTGCAAATCAATGCTTGCTTACGCGGCATTCGGCGGCACTACGACTCCCGAGCAGTCAGGCAGGAAATCCGACCATTTTGTCGGCGACTATTATGTGCTCTTCGGCAAAAAAGAGGCCGAAGACGGATCGTGGAATGAAAAGGCCCAGGAGCTCCTGAGAAAGTGGGAAGCGCATGATAGGGCAACCATAGCCTTGTGGAAACAGATGAACAAGTGGGCATTCGACGGTTTCGCCGCGACGTACAAGCTGTTCGGCATTGCGTTCGACAGGGAATACTATGAAAGCGAAATTTACAAAAGCGGCAGAGAGATCATTGCCGACGGACTGGAACGCGGCATCTTCAGAAAGCGCGGTGACGGCGCCGTGTATGCCGATCTTGAAAAAGAAGCCCTGGGCGAAAAAGTGCTGCTGCGGCCGGACGGCACCTCGGTCTACATTGTGCAGGATCTCTTTCTTGCGAAGCTCAAGGACAGTGAATACCATTACGATCTTTCGCTGTATGTCGTCGGGAACGAGCAGGAACACCATTTTGCAGTGCTCAAGGCGCTGTTCAGGAAATTAGGATATCCGATCGCTGACCGGATTGTGCACCTCTCGTACGGCATGGTGGAGCTGCCTGAAGGGAAGATGAAATCCCGCGAAGGCACGGTCGTGGATGCCGATGATTTGATCAAAGCCACGCAGGAGCTGGCAAAAGCAGAAATCAAGAAACGGTATAAACTTCCGGCAGAAGAGATGGAAGACCGCAGCCTCAAGATTGCGCTTGCGGCGATAAAGTATCAGCTGCTCAAGGTCGATATCGCGAAGAACATGGTGTTCGATCCGAAGCGGGCGATTGCGTTTGAGGGCGATACCGGTCCCTATCTTTTGTACAGCTACGCCCGCGCCTCATCGATTTTACGGAAGGCCGGGACCGTGCCGCCGGCGGCGGCAGGGGCTCTTGACGCAAGCGAGATCCGCCTTATAAAAAAGATAAACGGTTTTCCCGGAACCGTGAAGGCCGCCTACGATACGCTGTCGGCGTCGCTTGTCGCGACGTATGCCTTTGAACTGGCGCAGGTTTTCAACGAATTCTACCACACCTGCCCGGTGATCGGAAGCGAGAGCGTCGGGTTCAGATCGGCGCTTGTCAAATGTTTCCGCACTACGCTTAAAAAGTGCCTGTGGCTTCTCGGGATTGAAGAAATTGAGGAGATGTAACTGTAATTGGCTGAGCCCTATAGCCCCCGAATGCAATAAATAATGCCTACCTGGTTCCTTTATATAATCAGATGCAGCGATAACAGTCTCTATACGGGAATCGCTGTCGATGTCAGACGGCGGCTCGCGGAACACCGGAGGAAAGGCGGCAAAGGTGCCAAATATCTCCGCGGCAGGATGCCGTTGACACTGGTTTACACGAAGACGGCAGGAACAAGGAGCGAGGCGCTTACAATGGAATACCGGGTCAAGAAAATGTCGAAAAAAGAGAAAGAGCAATTGATACAAACGAAAAAGAAGGTTCCTGCGGGGCAGGGACGGGAAACGGTTTCTGCTACTCTTCCGGGGAAAACTCCTCTTTCCCCACGCCGCACTGCGGGCATACCCAGTCGTCAGGCAGATTCTCGAACGGAGTACCGGGAGCGATTCCTGCGTCAGGGTCTCCGGCCGCCGGATCATACACATAACCGCACGCGTTGCAGACATACCGTTTCATGGTGGCTCCTCCTCTTGGGTTTTCTTAAGATACATTTTGCGGTTTTTGCTGTTTAAGGACGAAGGTATACAGAAGTGTATTTAAAAGCAGGTGCTATTTGTTGCCGGAGCAGGAAAATCGCGAGCGGTTTTGTCACTTCTTATATATCAGCACCTGCGACCGCTGGAGCCTGCCGATGTTCCGGCCGAGAAGATTTATATAGCGGGTTGACCCGATAGTATTAAGCGGTTGTTCGCCGAACAAGGTGATTTTTCTGTAGCGAGGGGAAATAATTTGCCTTGCTGATAAAGCCGTGCTCCTGACGCCCGGGTTCAAAGGAGTAATCGTGACAGGAGAGCCGTTGAAGGAGATTAATGAATAACGCTCAAGCGTTGAAGTATTCACATCAAAAATGCCATAACTCAAATAAAGCATGGTATGAACTTGATATATTGATCCAATGTTTTCCAGCCATTGTGTTGTGTCATTGATAGTGATAGAATAACCCATAGGCGGGGGAATTATCCACCTCTCAATATATAAAGAATCTCTAATGGATGCATAAAATTCACCGGTGTCTCTGCCATTAATAATAACGGTTGCAGAATCAGTGTGTCTTTGATAAGCAATAGTATCATAGGGTGATGT
>CAISVC010000724.1 GCA_903888815.1 uncultured Fibrobacterota bacterium | reverse complement strand
GACTCTATTGGGAGACGGTTCAGTCTACCGAGTCCTTGCCGCGTATTTCACTCGCCGTAATTGACTGCGGTGATATTCGTTTGTGTTATCAAAGATAACCCGACTCCCCGCCCGCCCCGCGCCGGTCCAGTCAGCCGGCAGCATCAGCGGGGCGGGCGACTTGAAAGGAAAAACATGTACAAATTATATTTATTTGACTTTGACGACGACCGCGCCGACTTCGTCGTCATTTCTGAATTGCCTAAAGAAGAGGTTTTACAAGAGTGGACAAACGACCACGTATCAATTTCGCGGATAGTTGATGTAGATTCCGATTTGACCTCATTCCCGTGTGATCGCGCACTGCGGCACGGGTTTTAATCCAACCGGGCACAGCCCCAGGAGAGAAAAATGTGCGAATTTATTTCGTGGATCGAAAAAGACGGCGCGGTTTTGTTCCTCACGTGGAACGATCTTTTTACCGGGGAGCGCGGCCGGGAGACTCGGGAGTTTTACCAGGACCGCCACGATTGGGTCGGTCATGGCGCGATTCGCTTTTATTATAAACTGCTCGAAAACGCGGGTCGCAACCGCGAATGTACTGATTTTTCAACGCCCGACAATTTTCCGGCGGAGATTGTCGCGGCGATCAGGCGTGGCGCGATGATGGACCTCGCTGAACCGCCGGAAAAGTTATTATGTGATACTGCGTGGGCCAAATATGCGAACGTATGCGAAGCCGCGTGGGCCAAGTATGCGAAAGTATGCGAAGCCGCGTGGGCCAAGTATGCGAAAGTATACAAAGCCGGGCGGGCCAAGTATGCGAAAGTATGCGAAGCCGGGCGGGCTGAATTTACGAACTTACGCGAAGCCGCGTGGGCTGAACATGTAAAAATACGCTGTGCCGCGCTGGCTGAATATGAGACAAAATGTAATACTACTTTTTGGAATCTGTTCTCCAATCCTAAAAAGAGATCGGTAAAATGGAGGTGAAACATGAGCGAATCGAAACGAATGCCGGGACCGTGTCTGGGACCGTGGGAGGAGATATGGCCTTGTGGTTGCGCAATCGTGGAAGATTGTTTGCACACGCGTTATATCCGTTACTGCCGACTCCATGAGGCCGCGCCAGAGTTACTTGCCGCGTGCGAGGCGGTCACATGCAAACTGCAAGAGATATTAGAACATCGAACAGATCATTTTGCAGGCGAGTGCGAGGGCGAAATGTGCTTGATATGCTCACCTCTCAGGGAAGCACTCGCCGCCATCGCCAAAGCCACTTTAACCTAACCCTACCCCGCCCCGCGCCGGTCCAGTCAACCGGCACAGTTACACGGCGGGGCGGGCGACTTGAAAAGGAAAAAACATGAAACTTTACAATAAAATAAAATGCCCCGATTCCTTAAAAAGGAAACCCCATGAAAAAGTCTAGCACCCTCGGCTCGCGCATCCGCGCGGCCCGGATCAGGCGGGAACTCACCCAGCAAGAGGCGGCCGCAGCCCTGGGCGTCCATGAAGTAACCTGGAACCGCTGGGAGTCGGGTCTTTTACAACCCACCCTGGCCCACCTGCTGGCCGTCGCCAAGGCACTGCGGATCGAGCCTCAGCGGCTCATTCTGGGTTAGGGGCGGTTCTTTACCGGCGGCGGGGATGGAGGCAGAGATTTATATCCTGCCTCTTTTTGTTCCTTGGCAATGGTAGTCAATCTGAGGTCGATGGTTTTCAGTTCTTTGAGAATTGAATCCAGACAACTGCCGATTAAAGAAAGCAAACAACCAAGAAAACCTGCGGTCGAACAGACTGAATTTCCTGGCGGCATCAATGCGAAAATCAACATAATTAAGAAAGAAAGAACAAACAATAATCCCCAGAGCATTTTCCTATTCCTCCTGCCGCCCATTATCCCCGTCCCCGCCTTTTTGTCCAGCGATATGCACAAACTTCTAAAATCGACCCGCCCCCACATTTCCCGTATTTTCACAAGTCTATCTGCCTAAAAGACTTGTGGAATCCGCCTGGTTTTTTTAGGTCTAGCTAGCATTGTGGGAAACCACACTCTTTGCCTCTCTGGCAAAATAATAAAAAGAATTATTTTTTCCTTGAGGGTTCAGGACCTAGTTCCCGTCAAGGGAGTGCGGGTTCAAATCCCACCTTCGGCACAAGTCTTTGCTAAGGCAAGACTTAGTGGCGTGGAGTCCATTGGCGGCAACGCCAGTGGGCATCCGAAACGGGCATCTGCAAAGTGGTAGAATTGGCCTGCTTTGGGTGTCTTGAACCTCCGCGCCTCTTTTATGCGCTTGCAAGTTTTCCACCTCTAGCTACATTTACGTCAGTGCTGAGCAAAAGCCCTTCAACAGGCGATTGCCCGGCGAAACGACACCCGGCCCTCCCGGCCGGGTACTACCAGTTTTCCGCAGGTTTTGCGGATTATGCCACGCGAATGACTCGCGCGTGGGTTCGGAAGCTCAGCGATGGATTGCTCCGTCTCATTTTTGCATCCCACCTTTCGCTTAGATTCGACCTATGCTTTTGGTGGGGCACTACAAGGCGGGGGACAATCCCATGATTTCCATTTCGCCGACCCTGACCCTGACCGATCTCGTGAGGCTCTACGCCCTTCACCATCCGGGCCTGGAGCCGAAGTCGCTTGCCTGCTATGGATACGCCGTGCGCTCGCTGGAGCGATTCTGGGGGCATATTCTCCGGGCAGGAGATTTAGGCGAGGACCTGATTTTGCCGTGGCTGGCGCAACGCCTACGCGATGTAGCGCCCAAGACAGCAAAGCGGGAGCGGGGCGACCTGCTCACGCTCTGGAGATTCGCCTACAAGCAGAACTTATTATCCCGGGAACCCCGCAATTTGCCCACTGTAAAGGTTCCGAAAAAGAACCCGAATTCTTGGACGATCGAGGAATACCGGCGGTTGGTTGCCGCCTGCAAAAATCTCCACGGGGAAATTCGCGGAACGGGAATCGACAAGGTTCTATGGTGGGAGAGTATGCTGACTTTTCTCTATTGGATCGGTTGTCGAATCAGTGCCGCACTGGCCGTGAAATCGACCGATGTAGACCTCGCGCGCGGATTAGTAAAGCTCCGGGCGGAAACGTCCAAAACCGACTGGGAGCAGATATTGACCCTTCATCCCCAAGCGATCGAGGCGATTCGTCTGGTATGGTCGATCGACCGTCAGTATGTCTGGCCCTGGCCTTACAACAGAACTCATGTTTGGACGCCTTACAAGAAAATCCTCGATGCGGCCGGCCTGCCAAAAGACCGAACTTCCATGTTTCAAAAAACCCGCCGCACAACCTACACTCTTTGCGTGAAATTCGGCAACAAGGATATAGCTTCGCATCAATTGGGCCACCGGACGGATATGAGCCGGTATTATCTCGATATGTCTCAAATCGAATATGCGCAAGCGGCAAACGTGCTACCAGTTTTTTGAGATTGCTCCTTGGATTCGCCCCTAGTGCGCTCACCGAGTCTGGTAGCTCAGCCCACTCGTCTAGTGTGGCCGCGCGCACTAGGGGCTTTTCTCTATCTCGCCCCAGCATCGCGGACAGACGCGAGCGACCCGGCCACCTCGAACCTGGGGGCGGAGCGCCGGATCATCGGCCCGATGAAGGTTGCACTCGGAGCGAATTTCACTCATGCCCGTTTTCAACGGTGCAGGTCAACATTCGCCTGGGGCGAGATTTTTAATCCTTAATTGCAATCACAAATGATCCACATAACCACTACCGATCTTGAGGTTGCCTTGCTGGATGAAAATGAACGGGTTGAAATGTCGCGCTATGAATTCGATCGTGACGAAACGCGTATCATTCCCTCACAAGAAATCTTTGCCAGCGAAATCGAATCGGGCCAGTGGATTCGATGGAAGAACAGTCG
>CAISVC010000723.1 GCA_903888815.1 uncultured Fibrobacterota bacterium | reverse complement strand
GATCTTCTTTGCAGGAGCGAACGGGTATGTCACCGGCGGCTATCTTACCACACCCGGAGCCGGATTGGAAAGTGATGATGCGATGATTGAAAAGATGGGGCTCCTGAGAAAACGCAATTTCTCCATCCCTCAAACCTCTCCCAGAACCTCTGCCTCGCTGCGTGCTCGTGGATTGAATAAATAACCGGCTCTCCGAACCGGCCGAATCGCTTCATGAATTCTCTGATCTGACTTCTCTGCATAGGTGCAGACAGCTTATCCGCCTTGGCCAATATCGGCAGCACCGGTTTCCCGAGATCGTGCAGCCACGCGTATGCTCTGCAATCCATATCGACGCCGATATGCCTGCTATCAACCATCCAGATGACCCCTTTGAGGTTTCCCCTTTTCCTGCTATAATCATCTATCAAAGCTCCCCATCGTTCGGGTTCTTTTTTCGCCCGATGTGCATAACCATAGCCGGGCAGATCAACCCAGTAAAGCGTTTCGCCGAGTTTGAATAAATTTATACAGACCGTCGTGCCCGGCCGCTTTGACGTCCGGGCGAGCTTATGCATCGCGCATGCATGATTCATAAATGATGACTTCCCCACGTTCGAGCGGCCGACCAGCGCGAACTCATCGCCCTCTGGCGGCGGAAGCTGCGCGAAACAGCTTGCCGAACAGATGAATTGCGCGGTTCCGGAAATTTGCTTCATTAAAAGCCCTGCGGGATAATTTATTACCATGCACCTGATTCCGACCTGACGTGCATAAAATACGAATCGGTGATTCGCTGGATATTATTTTCTTTACGGTTACATTTCACAAAGGGCATTGGCATGAACATCCAGGAAGCCATTAAAGCTGTCGTTGCCGGCCAGAATCTTTCGGTGCAGCAGGCGACCGAGGTGTTCGGCTGTATCATGAACGGCGGCGCCACGGATGCGCAGATCGCCGCGTTCATCGTGGCCCTGCGCATGAAAGGCGAAACGCCTGAGGAAATTACGGGAGCCGCATCGGTCATGCGCGACAAGGCAACGCACGTCCTCCCCGCAAAAACCGATTATCTGGTCGATACCTGCGGCACCGGCGGCGACGGTGCAAATACCTTCAACGTTTCAACCGCCACGGCATTTGTTGCGGCAGGCGCAGGCGCGACGGTTGCAAAGCACGGCAACCGGGCGGTATCGAGCAGATGCGGCAGCGCCGACGTGCTCGAAGCGCTCGGCGTCAACATCAGCATCCCCCCGGAAAAAATGAAAGAATGTCTCGATGCCATCGGCATCGCTTTCCTGTTCGCGCCGGCGCTCCATAAAGCAATGAAATATGCCATCGGGCCGCGCAAGGAGATCGCCATCAGGACGATTTTCAACGTGCTTGGCCCGCTCACCAATCCGGCGCTGGCGCCGCATCAGCTTTTAGGCGTATTCTCTGAAAAGCTTACGGAAACCATGGCCGCGGCACTTACTACTATGGGAAGCAAGCGGGCGTTTGTGGTGTACGGAATGGACGGCGTTGATGAGATTTCTCTTGCCGGTCCGACCAGAGTATCTGAAATAAAAGACGGCAAAGTGACCACGTATTCGATTACTCCCGAAGAATATGGCCTGAACCGTGCTCCGCTCTCAGCGATTGCCGGCGGTTCTCCGGCCGAAAACGCCGCCATCATCCGCAGCGTACTGGGCGGCCGCAGGGGTCCCTGCCGGGACATCACGGTGCTCAATGCGGCGTTCGCGCTTGCCGCAGCAGGTCTGGCACCAACGCCGAAAGAGGGAATCAGACTCGCTGAACATTCCATCGATTCAAAAGCAGGGTTGACAAAGCTTGAAAAACTTGTTGCATTCACTTCATGAAGCAGGCCGTCAGGGGATCTCGATTTCTCTTGAGCCGGCTCCGGCATCATGGAACCGGATGATCTTCGTCTCCGGCGGAAGGACTTCCGGGAAAAGCGTCCCCCATTCGATAAGGCACACCCCTTCACCGGATGCATAATCATCAAAACCGATCTCACCGAGTTCTGCGGCGTTCCGGACACGGTAGAAATCAAAGTGGTATACCGGATAACGGCTGGTTTCGTACATATTAAGTATTGAAAAGCTCGGGCTTTTCACGACCGCAAGCGGAGCGATTGATGCAACGAAACCGCGCACGAACTCCGTCTTACCGGCCCCGAGCTCTCCCTCCAGGACATAAACGTCGCTGGCTTTCGACGCAGCAGCCAGGCGCGCCCCCAGCGCGCGGGTGGCTTCGACTGAGGCAGCGAATATTTTCATAACGGAGTAAAAACGGCCAGCGGCATGATCATCTCTTCCATTGAAATACCGCCCTGCTGAAATGAGTTGTGATTATCGCGGCTGTATTTCAAGGCACTTTCCGGATGGACAAAATAGAAATTTTCTTTTGCAATGATGCATGAGGGGCCTTTTTTCAGCCGCGGAAGCTTGAAATGTTGAGGATCATTGAGCACTACCACATGACGCTCGTCGGCGGTCAACCGCCTGCCGAACTTATAACGCAACCCGTGGGCAAACTGCTTCACGCCATATACTTCGGTTTCCCTCGTACAGTAGACAACCCCATGGTCGGAAGTCAGGAACACCGAACATCGTTTCCGTGAAAGCGTTTTAAAAAGCTGGAGAAGCGCGGAATTCTCGAACCATGTCCGCGTTATTGAACGCAACGCACGTTCATCGGGCGCAATTTCCTGCACAATTGCCGGCGGCGTACTGCCTCTGGTAAGGAGATTGACGAAATCAGCGACAATGACAACAAGCGGGCTCTTACTGTGCCGTTCGCATTCAGCAAGAAAAGTTTCCGCCTCGGTCATACGGGTATAAAAGAACCTGCCGGGCAGTTTAATTGCTGCATTTGACAGATGAATGCGTAAAAGCTGTTCTTCAAAACGGCCGACGTCGGTTTGGTCGTCCTCATCGGCCGGCCAGTTCTCCGGGTATTTTTCAGCGATGGCAAGCGGAAAGGCTCCTGCCATAAGGGCGGGCCGCGCAAAAAAAGTATCCGTCGGGAGGATCGAATAATAGCAGTGCCGCTGAACCCTGAAGAATCTGCGCGCCGTCTCTTCGATGCTTAGATACTGATCGAGCCGCATACCGCTTATAATAATGAGGTAGACCTGTTCTCCGGCACGCAATAGCGGGTCGATATATTTTTCCAGAACATTCACCGATAATAGCGGAGGAGCGTCCTCGCCTTTGATCCAGTGCCCGTAATGTTCTGTGATGAAGTCGGCGAATGCTGCATTGATATCCGATTTCTGGCCCGCATGGATCTGGCGAAGGCCTTCGTCTTCCAATCCGTCGAGTTCCGCGTCCCAGCGGGCGATATTTTCATAAAGTCTGATCCATTGAGAGGGCTCGAGGCGCCCCCGGAGGGCGGTTCCATTCTCAGAGTAATTGCGCATGAATTGCTGTCTGACTTCCGATGCTATAAATCGTTTTGCATCGAGGAGACGTTTGCAGACAAGAAGAATCTGGCTCGGATTCACCGGTTTGGTGAGATAGCCGTCGATCTTCTTCCCCAGCGCCTTTTCCATCAGATCTTCCTCTTCGCTCTTGGTCACCATTACGACCGGAAGATCCGGCCTCAGCGCCTTTATGTCCTCGAGCGTGGCAAGCCCGTCCTTACCGGGCATCATCTCATCAAGCAATACGATATCGAACTCTTCAGGTTTCTCCCGGACAAGGTCGACGGCGTCGTCGCCGGAAAATACCGGGACAACGGTATATCCCCGCGTCTCCAGAAACATGATATGCGCCCGCAGCATCTCGATCTCATCGTCGACCCAGAGAACTTTTTTCCGGAATGCGCTCATCACCGGCTCCTTTTTCAGGCGGTAAACCAGCGAAACGGTTTCGTATCTGCATCCACCGGCAGTTCTACGCAGAAAACAGTGCCCTTGTTCCTCTTCGACCAGTGTACGAAGATTTTCCCCTGATGATAATCCTCAATAATCCTTTTTGCCAGAGTCAACCCCAGGCCCCATCCGTGTTTCTTTGTTGTATAGCCGGGTGAAAATATTTTCTTGTGCGCTTCCCACGTTATCCCGGATCCGTTATCGGCATGATAGACCCGCACGACCTGCGCGTCCTCCATGAATTCGGTTCTGATTTCGATTTTTCCCTCATTATGGCGTATGGCATCCACGGAGTTCTTCAAAAGATTCTCGAATACCCATCCGAGAAGCTCGCCGTTAGCTTTAACCAGCGGTATTTTGCCGAACTGCCGGCGCATTTCGATTTTCCGCCGTAAAAGCGGAAGACGGATTTTGTAATATTCCATGCATTCATTAAGGACTTCATTGACGTCGCACGGCTCAAGCACCGGAATCGATCCGATCTGGCTGAACCGTGAGCTGATCCTGCGCAGCCGCTTGAGATCGTTCTCCATATCGGCGCAGATTTTTTCGATCTGACCGACGAATTCGGCGGGTTCGACCGTGCTGTCAGCGTCCCTGCTCGAGCGCAGGTATTCGACCCATCCCATGAGCGCGGAAATAGGCGTTCCCAGCTGGTGCGCAGTCTCCTTTGCAAGCGCGACCCACAGGCTGGTGCGTTCATTGATGCGCATAGTATATGAGGTTACATACATGAAAATAATGAAACCGAAAAATATGGCACCCATGGCCAGCGAAAACCGTGAAAGGCTTTGTATCGTAACGCTCCTGCCCGTAATTAGATATCCCGTCACCTCCCCTGTTCCTTCACGCCGGATGGGCTGGGACGCGAAGGCTTTTCCCATTTCGGCCGCTTTTTTCCGCACCAGGCTTATTGCGGCCGAAGTCGTATCATTCCTGAGAATCGCCTTTTTATTGAAAAAAAAGCCTTCCGTGATCTGCGTCCATGCTATGGGTAACCCCGTGGTGTCGGTGACGACTACCGGCAGATCGGCATTCTCAATAATAGCGCCGATCATCGTCCTGACAAACGGTTCATCCATATCGCCGGAAAGGCCCATTTCAATGCGCTCGACATACAGCGACGCCTCCTGCGCTATATAGTTCTGCAGCTTTTTCAGCAGGCCGTGGGTAAGCCAGAGGTAGACGATAAAACAGCAGATACTGACGGTAAGCAGAAAATTCCGTCCGAGAAACCGCCTCGCGCTCAAAAGGAAAAAATAAAGATTTCGCGCATGCAGTAATCGTTTTATAGGGATTTTCACCGCGGGCTGATCTCCTTCATACCATGCAGGTACGGCTGCAGCACCTCAGGCAGCCGCACGGTTCCCCGTGCGGTCTGATAGGTTTCAAGCAGCGCGACAAGGATACGGGCGGTGGCGACCCCGCTCCCGTTAAGGGTATGGACAAAACGGAGGCGTTCCCCGTTCGACGGCCGGTAGCGGATATTCATGCGGCGCGCCTGAAAATCCTCGAAGTTGCTGCATGAGGAAACCTCCAGAAACTTCTTTTCGGCCGGCGCCCAAACTTCCAGATCATAGCATTTCGCCGCGGCAAAAGAGAGATCCGCATCGCAGAGCAACAGCACCCGGTAGTGCAGCCCGAGCGCCTGAAGGATTCCTTCGGCGTCTTTGCGCAGCAGCTCGAGCTCCTCGTAAGAGCGTTCCGGAGCGACAAATTTTACAAGCTCGACTTTATTGAACTGATGTACCCGCAGAAACCCCTTGGTGTCCTTGCCATAGGAACCCGCTTCGCGCCTGAAACATGCGCTGTAGGCGCAATACGTGAGCGGCAGGGCTGCGGCATCCAGGATTTCGTCGCGGTGCAGGTTCGTCACCGGGACCTCGGCCGTCGGAATGCAGTACAGTTCGTCTTCGTTGATATAATACATCTGGTCGTGACTTTTCGGCAGCTGGCCGGTGCCGAAATGGCTCTCCCTGTTCGCCAGAAAAGGCGGGAATATCTCGAGATAGCCGTTTTTCCGCGTATGGGTATCGAGCATGAAATTGATGAGGCCGCGTTCAAGAAGTGCGCCGGCTCCTTTATATACGGGGAAACCGGCGCCTGCCACTTTGGCGCCGCGCGGAAAGTCTATAATGTCAAGTGTGCTGCCGATATGCAGGTGGTCTTTCGGTTCGAAATCAAAAGCGCACGGGGTTCCCCACGCACTTACTTCTTTGTTGTCTTTTTCGCTTTCACCGTGATGAACGCTTGCATGCGGAATATTGGGGATCCAGATCAGTTTTTCGTGCAGCCGCTCCTCGATCGTTTTTAGATTGGCATCCAGTTCCTTGATTTTATCCGAAACCTGCCGCATCTCCTCGAGCAGCCCGGACGCGTCCTTTTTCTCCTTTTTCAGGAGCGCGATCTCCTGAGAACGGGAATTACGCAGACGCTTCAGCCGTTCCACCTCCTGAATGGTCTCACGACGTTCCGTGTCAAGGGCACAAACCGATTCTATGTCAACCGGACTCTTTTTGTTTAACGCCGCCTGCCGCACCTCGTCGGGGAAATCACGGATTCGCTGGATATCGAGCATTATATCTCCGCCGCAATTTAAAAAATATGCGCCTGATTAACTTTTCGATGAAATTACTCTGGTAATATAAATAATGGCGTTTTTTATGAACCCCGGGAACGCTGCGGGGTAAAACATATCAGGAGAATGATATTGTCAATCGGAGCACATACACTAATTAAAGCTTAAACTTCAACCCTGCCTTAATCTCCATACCGTTATTTTTAACCGAGTAATCGCCAGTCGCATTCTTTGCAAGATTGCTGAGGCCCGTATTATAGACAAACTCCACAAATGGAACCGGGTTTGCCAGGCTGAATTCGACTCCTGCGCCCAAATCAAGGCCGTAATCGGTTGAATTATAGCCGTCTTTTATATCAATAAATTCGCCGCCGTGTTCCTGCTGAGCGGATACAAGAACTCCGGTATTCAGGCCGATAAGCAGAAAAGGGCTTATAACCGGAACAACAGCGTATTTTAACTTTGCATGAACAGGTATCGAAAGATAAGACAAATTATTTTTGGTTTGTGCACCATCGGCCTCTACTATCTGGCTGCCACGCTGCGAGTACCCGACGCCAGCTTCAACTGAGAACATTTTTACAATAGCTACATCAAGAACAACTCCAGCCACCAAACCCATTTTCATATCGCGAGTCAGCGCTCCCTCACCGCTTGCCTTTTCATTGAACATGCCGAGCCCTCCAGTTGCTCCGGCCCACACGCTCACCTGTGCAAAAACAGCTGTATTTAAAAGAATGACAACCCCTGCTGCCAGAATGAAAAAACGATTATTCATCGGTTGCTCCTTTAATTAAAATGGCGCCACTTTATTAAGCTTCTGATCCAGGCCCTACGCTATCAAAATATATAACCAGTCGCCCATATGCAATTCAAGGGTATATCAGGCGGATTTTTTATTGAAAAAGCATCGAACGGACACGCTAGCGTCACTTTGTTTCACAAAAAACCCCCTGTGGTTCTTTCACAGGGGGCATCACTATTAAAACAGTACCATTATTTAATATTTACATCTTGAATTTCAACCCCGCTTTGATTTCCCAGCCGTTGCTCTTGGTCGAAACATCCGGATCAGGATTTTTCGCCAGGTCAAGGAGACCCATATAATAGACGAATTCAACAAACGGGGTTATTTTCGGCAGGCTGAATTCAATACCTGCGCCGAAATCAAGACCCATATCAACCGTACTTGAAGAATCTTTTAAATCATATTCTTCGGAAGGCTGACCGGTCATTTCCCATTTTTGTTTAGCGGACAGGAGAATTCCAAGATTCAGACCGGCAAGCGCATAAGGTTTCATCATTGGGAGGGGATATTTCAATTTGGCATGAACGGGAATCGCAAGATACGAAAAATTATCCGTTATAGTCTCAGTATAACCCTGAATTGACTCCTCCATTTTCATGCCGCGCATCGAATAGAGAAGCCCCGGCTCAATTGACAATAAATTCATGACCGATATATCAAAAACACCGCCGGCTACCAGACCCATCCTGCTGTCGGCCGTGACCGTTATGCCAGAACTACTTGATTTTTCCGTAAAACTGCTCATACCGACCGTTATTCCGGGCTGAACGCTTACCTGTGCAAAAACCGCTGCATTGAAAAGAACGACGGCGCCTGCAACGATACTGAGAAAACGCTTGCTCATCGGTTACTCCTTTCAAAAAGTGGATGGGTTGTTCACTGATTACGGTTCCAGAATTTCCATGTAATACTATTCCGGCAACAGCCTCCTCACTGCTGATGGAATGAATATTCTATTATTTTTTTTCCCGATTTTCAATACAAATGACGATCTTCACGTATAACCGGCTGATTTTATATAGCGTTAATAAAATACATACTCATTGCTACAAATGCAAATAACCACGGTCATCATTTGCAGGGATGAAAAAAGTATTTTTCCAGTATGAAACGCTACAGCTCTGATATCAACATGGTCTATCGAGTGCTGAAAAAAGAGTTCGCGAAGAACCGCGTGCCGGTAGTTGACCTTATCGAGGCCCAGACTAAAGATCCATTCAAAATCCTGGCCACCACGATGCTCAGCGCGCGGACCAAAGACCAGACCACCTCAGCGGCCGCACAGCGTTTGTTCAAAATCATCGAAGCAGCGGATGATCTTGACAAAATCAACCTCAAGGAACTTGAGAAACTGATTTTTCCCGTGGGTTTTTATCATGAAAAAGCGAAGAACCTTAAAAAGTGGCCGGCGATTATCAATAAACGGTTCAGGGGCGCGATTCCCTCAACCGTCGAGGAACTGATCGAACTTCCCGGTGTCGGACGGAAAACAGCCAATCTCGTCGTGGCACTTGGATTCAACAAACCTGCGGTATGCGTTGATGTCCATGTACACCGGATATTCAACCGCCTCGGTTACCTGGCCTCCCGAACACCGCTCGAAACCGAAATGCTCCTGCGCAGGCATCTGCCGGTCAGATACTGGACCACCTTCAACTCCTATTTTGTATCATTCGGCCAGCATACCTGTTTTCCGCGGAACCCGCGCTGCGATTGCTGCCCGGTCTGCCGCTATTGCGGCAGGGTCAATGTTACGACGAAATACGATTTCACGCGAAAGTCACACTAAGTTTCAACCATGCTCAATAACACCGCCTACAACGGTTAATGCGCAGTTTCAATCCCCGCGCTCGCGGGGAACATTTGTCGATAATGCCTGTACGACATCGACATTTCGGTTCATCCCCGCGCTCGCGGGGAACATTCGTTGGCACGGG